>JBAVQT010000196.1:0-3935 GCA_049694295.1 Candidatus Acidiferrales bacterium | reverse complement strand
ACTTTGACCACTTGGCCGGTGTCCTGATTGATGATGCTGACCGTAGCGCCCGGCACGACGGCGCCGCTACGATCCGCCACGACTCCCTGAATGCTGCCGGTGGCTATGGTGCTCTGAGCTCGTAGCGAACCTGCCAGCGCAATTGCGAACACAATCGCGAAAATCGGGAAAATACCTAGGATGCGCACACCGAAACCGTTGGCGGAAGACATCGCGTGACCCTCCTCGCTGAAGGAAAATCGAAGGATTTGCACGCCCCGGAACAAAATATCACAATCCCCTCGAGATCCATACGCGAAAGCGAAACCCCAGCCACAAAGTTAACCCTGCAGATAATGTCCACTCGCATGCCGCTGCCAACCGCGCGAACAAAAAAGAAAGCGACTCGAGAATGTCATCCGATCGTCAAGCAGCCATACACTCCGTAACAATCCTGGGAATTCCTTTCGACGCAAATTCCTCTTACCTTCGCGGGCCGCCGGATGCGATCCGCCAAGCTCTGCCATCCTCTTCCTCGAATAAGCGGAGCGAAAATGGGATGCGTTTAGACGCACGAGGATTCCTTCGCGAGGCACTCTCTTACATCCAACCTATCCCGGTGCCGTTGGTTGGCGCGGAAGTCGTGGAATACAATCCCACCCGGGACCGAGACGGGCAGACGGACGCCCCATCGTCGGAACCCCTGGCAGTTCAGTGCGGCAGATTTCGCCAGAACCACGGCATGTAGTAAACGTCCAGATACCAGGAAGCGGCGAAGAGGAATGCGAGCCCCAAAAGCGCCCAGAAAAAGATCCGCACCGGCAGAGTGTTCGCGAGAGGCACTTCAGGATCGGTGGAACATCGGAAAAGCATGCCGCTGGCGAGACAGACGCAGGCTGCAACGACTATTCGCGCAAACGATGCAATCAGACGGTCTTCCCAGCTGGTTCCCGGCATGAAAAAGGCGGTGCCCAGGAGCGCGTACAGAGAAAGAATGCTGAGCGTGAAAGAAACGACTCTGCCGAGATCCAGGAGCATGTGCCAGCCTCCGGCGACAAACGCTCACCACCACCGTTGGCCCTATGCTCTCAATGTTTCCCGGCCTAGGCAAGTTTCTCGGCGATAGAAGCCCGTCCCCTTCGCTCCACTGCAAACCTGAAGACCATCGATCTCGATCACACCGTCTCGCGCCAGTTTGTTGGTGCGCCTCCGGACGATCGTTAGCGCACGCGCTTAACCCCGAAGCGTCGCCCTGACTCTACCCGCCATGCTTTGATGACACGAGCCACCAGAGGCGCGATGAACTTATTCGCGGACAGGTGTATTGTCTTCGTACATTTGCGGTTGCCATAAGTGCAATCACGAGCACGGGAGCCCCCTTTTGTTTGGCCTGATGCGCAGCTTGGTTCGACCCTATCGCGGCACTCTACTCGTCATCTTGTTGGTCATGATCGTGCAGACCGCGATGAGCGTGGCTGGGCCGTGGCCTCTAAAGATTATTCTCGACAATGTAGTCGGCTCGCACAAGCTGCCTCACTGGCTCGACCACCTGCTCGGTCCTCTGCTAGGCAGCGGCACGAAAATGCAGATTGCCTTCGCAGCGGCCGTCGCGGCGGTGATAATCGCTTCGCTCGGCGCTCTCGCATCGTATATCGCCAATTACTACACCACCAGCGTCGGCCAGTGGGTGGCCAACGACCTCCGCATGCGGACGTACCATCATCTCCAGCAGCTCTCGTTAAGCTACTACGACACCCATCAGACCGGCGCGCTGCTGAGCACCATCACCTCCGACGTCCAGACCATCCAGAATTTCGCCTCCGCCGCTACGTTGGATATCGCCGTCGACATGCTGACCATCGTTCTCATGCTCTTCATCATGTTCTGGCTCAACTGGGACTTTACCTTAATCGCCGTATCGGTCACTCCCTTCATGCTTCTCTTCGTAGCCAGATTCAAGAAGGAAGTCAAAAAAGCCACTCACGAGGTGCGCCGGCAGCAGAGCAACGTGGTCGCCGTGGTCGAGCAGGGTCTCCAGTCGATGCGTGTCGTGCAGGCGTTCGGACGCCAGGACTTGGCGCAAGAAGAGTTGGGGACGGCCAGCCGCGCCTCGGTGGATGCGGCGCTCAAAGCCCGCCGCGTGAAGGCGCTCTTGTCTCCTCTGGTCGCCGTCACCGTCTCGCTATGCGTCGCGGTGGTGCTATGGCGCGGCGCGGCGTTGATTCTCGCCGGCGCCATGACCGCTGGCGCGCTGACTGTGTTCCTCTCGTACCTGGCGAAATTCTTCAAGCCCGTGCAAGACCTGGCGACCATGACGAATTCCATCGCGCAAACCGCGGTTGGGGTGGACCGCATCCGAGCGATCCTAGACGCCGACACGGTGATTCCCGAGCGCGCCGGCGCGCGCGATCCGGAGGCGCTCGCGGGTGAAATCGTCTTCGACCGCGTAAAGTTCGCCTATGATGCCGCCTCTCCCGTGCTCCACGACGTCAGTTTTCGCATCAAGCCCGGGCAAATGGTGGGCGTCGTCGGCCCCACCGGCGGCGGAAAGTCCACGATCGTGAGCCTCATCCCGCGATTTTACGATCCGACGGCGGGAACAATTAAGATCGATGGCGTTGATATCCGCGACTATAAACTGCAGGCGCTGCGGAACCACATCGCCTACGTCCTGCAGGAGACGGTGTTATTCGAAGGAACCGTGCGCGACAACATCGCCTACGGCCGGGCCGGCGCCACGGAAGACGAAATCATGAACGCGGCAAGACTGGCCGATGTCGATGAATTTGTGGCGCGAATGCCGCGCGGCTACGACACCAAAGTCGGCGAACGTGGCGAAACGCTTTCCGGCGGCCAGCGCCAGCGAATTGGCATCGCCCGCGCTATCATTCGCAACAATCCAATTCTTATACTGGACGAACCAACCGCGGCGCTCGATACCGAATCGGAGAGTCAGGTGGTAAGGGCCTTGGAGAAATTGATGAAAGGGCGAACCGTGATCACCATCGCGCACCGGCTCAGCACCATTCGGAATTCGGATAATATCCTTGTGCTGAAAGAAGGCGTCGTGGCCGAACAAGGCACTCACGACGAACTGATTAAACTAGGGGGAGCGTACGCGGAACTCTATCGTATACAGTTTGAGTCGTCGGATAGGCCCGCGGTATCTTAATTCGTGCGCGGTTGTCCCGTCCGCTCCGCGCCCGGCTATTTCTTGAAATCCTTGGAGATTGCATGTCGCGTTCCCTGGTCGTGTTGCCCGATGATTCGGCGAAGCCAATCCTGGATGCCATAAACAACGCCAGGAAATCGATTCGGGTGAAGATGTTCGTATTTTCCGACCCCGCGCTGCTGAGCGCCGTGATCGCCGCCACGCGCCGGCGCGTGAAGGTGCGCATCATGTTGAATCCCACCCGCCGGAGCGGCAAAGCCGAGAATGAGCATTCTCGAAAAATACTCCAAGCCGCGGGTGTTGAGGTGATCGACAGCAATCCAGCCTTCGGCATGACGCACGAGAAGTCCATGGTCGTCGACGATGCCACGGCGTTCGTGAAGTCGCTCAACTGGGAAACCAAAAATTTGACCGTGACTCGCGATTACGCCGTAGTCACCACCCATCGGCACGAGGTCCGCGAAATCATCGAGTGCTTTGAAGCCGACTGGAAACGAAAATCATTTGACGCTGGCGAAGATGCCCATCTCATCTGGTGCACCGGCAACGGCCGCGAACGCATTGCGCGCTTCATTGACCAGGCCAAAGATTCCATCTTTCTTCAAAACGAGCGTTATCAAGACGCGGTCATCATAGAACGCCTGGTCCGCGCCGCGTGTCGCGGCATAAAGGTCCACGTGATGGCTCGCCCTCCACATAAACTGCAGAAGGATAAGCTCACCGAAGGCGTTGGCGGGCTTCGCACCATGGCCGATGTTGGAATTAAGGTGCACAAACTCAAACA
>JBAVQT010000195.1:0-2884 GCA_049694295.1 Candidatus Acidiferrales bacterium | reverse complement strand
AGACAAAGTCGCGCTGCGGCGAAAGCAGATGGAGCTTCTGAAACGAGTACTGCCGGAGTATCGCCAGGCCGCCGAGCGCGGGCAGATCGAAATTTCCACCACGCCGTATTTTCATCCCATCTTGCCGCTGGTGTGCGACACCGACATTGCGCGCGTTTCGAATCCCCAGACGCCCCTGCCGGTGCCGGCCTTCCGCCATCCCGAGGACGCCCGCGAGCAATTGGTGCGCGCGCTGAAATTCCACGAACGAGTTTTTGGTAAGGTTCCGTCCGGATTGTGGCCTTCGGAAGGCTCGGTGTCGGACGAGTCGCTGGAGATAGCCATGGAGCTGGGATTCCAGTGGTTCGCCACGGACGAAGGAGTCCTCGGGCGAACCCGGAATTTAGGCTTCTGGCGCGACGCTGGGGGATATCCGGAAAATGCGATCGACCTCTACACTCCGTGGAAGTTGGAGCGTCCCAAAGGCGCGATGACCGGGTTTTTCCGCGATCACTATTTGTCGGACCTGGTCGGATTCGTCTACAGCCGCATGGACGCAGGGGCGGCGGCGGCCGATCTGCACCGGCGAATTCGCGAGATTGGCGATCGCGAGCCGCAAGGACGCACGGCGACGGTCAGCGTCATACTCGATGGTGAGAACGCCTGGGAATATTATCCCGGCAATGGCCGGGAATTCTTGCGGCAGTTCTATCAGCGCGTGCAAAATGACTCGCAAATTCGCGCCGTAACGGCCAGCGAAGCGATTGCCCTGAACAAAGACATGCCGAAGTTGCAGGGAATTTTCCCGGCGTCCTGGATCAACGCCAATTTCGACGTGTGGATGGGGCATTCCGAGGACGTGCGCGCCTGGGAACTGCTGCGCGATGCGCGGGAAGCCTTTGGGCGCGCGAAATCCCGAGCCTCGAAATCTCTGGCGGCGATCTCAGGGGCCACTGACGGCCCGCTGAAGCGAGCCTACGACGCCGTGCTGGCCGCGGAAGGAAGCGACTGGTGCTGGTGGTATGGCCCGGAGCACGGCTCGGCGAATGACGCGGAATTCGACAAGATTTACCGCAAGCTGCTTACGGAAATTTACGCGGGCATCGGCGAAGTGGCGCCCGACGCTCTGGCTCATCCCATCAAGCGAGCGCCCGAGCGCGCCAAGCGCGATGCTCCCGAAGCCTTTCTGCATGTGCAGGTGGATGGGCGCGAAAGCAGTTATTTCGAATGGCTGGGCGCGGGAGTGTACTCGGCAGAGACCAAGAGCGGCACGATGCATGGGCGCAGCAGTGTGCTGGGTCCGCTGCAGTATGGCTTCAGCGATGAGAAATTCTACGTCCGCGTCGATCTGGTGCCGGATGCGATCGCCAAGATTCCGGAATTCCAGTTGCGCCTGACTGTCTGGGATAACCGCGAGACGCGAATCACCCTGCGCGTAAAGAACGGTAAGCTTGCTGGCGAGATGGTCGAGCAGGCCGGGTCCTGTTTGCTGAAGCCGGAGGGAATGGTGGAGGCAGCCTACGGAACAATTATGGAAGTTGGGATGGCGCGCGAACTGTTCGATCTTCGCGAGAGAAAGGAACTCCTGGTAGCGGTAGCATTGTGGGAGGCTGGGCTGCCAGTTGATGTGGCGCCCGTGGAAGGAGTGCTGGCCGTAACCTTGGGCGAGGATAACTTTGCCTGGGCCACCGAATAGGGACGGCTCCGCCGAATGACGACCAACGAATTCTAAAGGCAGGATTCAGATGAGAAATAAGACGTACAGTACCGCCGTCAGTCACAGTAAGTGCTTTAGCATCAGTTAGTTATTGACATCCCGAGCGATCGGCGCGATATTCCGCACACACCCTTCAGCAGGCTCTTGGGAAGCGCAGAAGACTGAGTGGCTGGGCCAGAAGACGGCGGAGTCCGGCGGAGTACGGGTGTCTTTTGGGGCTTTCGATTTCTTGGGAGGGCCCTATGAAGCAGGCGACGAAAACAGCTCTGCATGGCGCCGCCATCTTGGCAGTGCTATGCGTATCGGGATTCTTCCTCGCAGTGGCGGCGCGCGTGCTGTCGCCAAATTTCGTAGCTGCAGGTCGCAGGCCAAATCAGACAACTGAGCGAACTACTCCGGTCCGTAGCAAATTCGCTCGGCGCGTTCGCGAACCTGGGACTCCGGCCGTCACCGCCAGCGCCGGGACCACCCCCCGCGATGTTTCCTTCCCAAACCTGCTCGCAGCTTCGCGAAAGCTATCGCTACCGATGGCGTTTGAGCCGTGGACGAGCGGGCAATTCCTGGGTCGCGGCAGGGGATTGACGGTCGTGCTGGGGCGGGACGCGATTTCGGTGTCGGTCGCAGCGAGAAACTCCGGACTCGCGGCAAAGTCCGTCCAGATCGCGTTTGAAGAATTACATGGTGGCCTGCACCGGATGGCGAAGTTTGCCTGGGAAGGAGCTGGAACCGTCGAGGGCGAGAGCAACTATTTTTTGGGCCGCAATGCGGCGGCATGGCGGAGTCACGTGCCCCGATACCAGCGAGCACAAGCGGAAAATATTTTTCGGCGCGTGGGAGTGTCCGTGTACGGCAGTCAAGGCGGACTGGAGTACGACCTGCATCTGGGGCCGGGCGCGAGCGCGGCGCGCCTTCGGTTGGCGGTGCGCGGCGCGGATTCGATGAGGCTGGATCGGCGCGGCGATTTGCTGATCGAGGTCGCGGGGCGGGAATTGAAGATGAAAGCGCCCCAGATGTTTGAGGCAGCCGGAAATGTGGAGGGTCGGCGCCGAGTGCGCGGAGGATATCGGCTGGAAGCGGACGGAGAGATAGGATTCTGGACGCTCGGACGCGACGCAGGAGACTCGCTCATCATTGACCCGGAATTGACCTTGGCTTACGGAACTTTCTTGGGTGGAGCCGGAGACGACG
>JBAVQT010000194.1:0-4278 GCA_049694295.1 Candidatus Acidiferrales bacterium | reverse complement strand
CCTCGCGCTGGCCGCTGATCGTGGCGGCGACGGTGGCGGCGCTGGGCGGATTGTTGTTTGGTTACGACAACATTGTGATCAGCGGAGCCATCGATTATCTGGGGAAATATTTTCGGTTGAATGCGGTGGGGATCGGGTGGGCGGCGGGATGCGCGCTGGTGGGATGCATCGTAGGCTCGGCGGTGGCCGGGACGATTGCGGACAAGCTGGGGCTGAAAAAGGGATTGATATTGTGCGCGGTATGTTTCGCGCTGTCGTCGGCGGGAATTTTGTGGTTTGCGAACAGCTTGACGATGTTTGTGGCGTGGCGAATGCTGGCCGGACTGGGCTACGGAGCGGCGAGCGTGATTTCGCCGAATTATATTGCGGAGATTGCGCCGGCGCAGGTGCGCGGGCGGCTGGTGACGCTCTACCAGATGGGAATTGTGGTGGGGATTCTGGCGGCGGTGGTGGTGAATCTGCTGATCCAGAGGATGGGCGACGAGGCGTGGAATACGGCGGTGGGATGGCGATGGATGTTTTTTGCGGGGATCGTGCCGGCACTGCTGTTTGCGGGGATGATCGCGCCGGCGGTGGAAAGCCCGCGCTGGCTGATGAAAGTGGGGCGAGAGCGCGAGGGAATCGAAGTGCTGGAGAAGGTGAACGATCGCGCAACGGCGCGGCGCGAGGCGGGCGAGATCGAAGAATCGCTGCGGGAAGAAGGCGGAAAGTTTTCGGAGCTGTTCACGACATTTCGAAAGCCCTTGCTGCTGGGGATTTTGCTGGCGGGTTTGCAGCAGATCAGCGGGATCACGCCGGTATTTTCATTTTTGCCGAGCATCTTCAAGGCCGCGGGGACGGCGACGAGCAGCGCATTTTCGCAAACGGTGATGGTGAGCCTGATCAATCTGGCGTTCACGTTTGTGGCGCTGTGGCTGGTGGACCGCGCGGGGCGGAAGACGCTGATCCTGGCAGGGACGGCGGTGCAGTTTATATCGTTCGTGCTGGTGGGATGGCTGTTTCACGTGCACGGCAGCGGACTGGTGGTCTTGATTTTCGTGATGAGCTTTGTGGCGGGACATGCGGCGGGGAATGGAGTGGCGTGCTGGGTGATTATTTCGGAAATTTATCCGAACAAAGTGCGCGGGCGGGGAATGTCGATCGCGACGACCATGCTATGGATCGTGGGATATGCGGGGAACCAGATGTTTCCGGTGATGATGCGGGACATGGGACCGGCGGGAACTTTTTGGAGTTTCGCGAGCGGGGCGCTGCTGACGATCGTATGCGTGTGGCTGCTGATACCGGAGACGAAGGGGAAGTCGCTGGAAGACATCACCAGATTCTGGACGGGACAAAAGACAGCGCAGGCGGAGGGATAATTATGAGTGCATTCATGACGTCAGTGATGAGGCCTGCGATGAAAGCGGCGGCAGCGACGGCGGTGATGCTGATGCTCGCCGCGAGCGGCACGGCGCAGGCGCAAAATCGCGCGGTGACGGTGGACGCGGGAAAAACTACCGGGACAATTCGGTCACTGGACGGAGTGAACGGAGGGCCGGCGCCGGTGATGGCGGGGCTGCCGAGCCTGGAGAAGCAGTATCGCGAGGCGCGCGTGGATATCGTGCGGACGCACGATTACATGGGGCCGACGGAGATGGATTCGCAATTCGATCTGGATAACGCGACGCTGGCATGGCTGGTGCCGGACACGGAGCAGAGAAGAAAACTGGTGGAGGCGGGAAACGCGGCGGTGATTTTTCCGGACTGGAGCAAGGACCCGGAGAAGGCGGAGAGCTACAACTTCGGGGCAACGGACAAAGCGATCGAGGCGATACGCGCGAGCGGGGCGGAAGTCTATTACCGGATCGGAAGAAGTTTCGGTGCGCGGACGGCTCCGCCGGTGGATTTCGACAAGTACGCGGAAGTGGTGAAGCACGTGGAGATGCACTACAACTCGGGATGGGCGCACGGATATCACGACGGAATCCGCTACTGGGAATTCTGGAACGAGCCGGAACTTTTCTGGTCGGGTACGGCGGAGCAGTTTTACTCGCTGTACGAGAAGACGGCGAGAGCTCTGAAGAGCGAAAACCCGTCGCTGGAGGTGGGCGGGCCAACGCTGGCATTCCCGACCGCTGCGGGAGCGTTTCGCGAGGGGTTTCTGGATTACTGCGCGGCGCATCACGTGCCGCTGGATTTCTTCTCGTGGCACACGTATGCGGATTACACAGCCGATCCGCTGGATGCGTCGCGGATCGCCGAACGAATCCACGCGCTGCTCGGCGCGCACGGATTTCCGGCGGCGCGGAGCATCCTGAGCGAATATAACCGCAGCGCGGATTTCACCGAAGTGGAGAAGGATGAACTGCGCAGCGCGGACAACGCCGCGTTTGTGGCGGACACGCTGATCTACCTGGAGGACCAGCCGGTGGACCGGGCGATTTTCTATCGCGGCGATGCGGCGTGGATGGGACTTTTCGACATGCAGGGCAAGCCGTACAAGCCGGCGTTTGCGCTGCGGGCGATGGGCGAAATGGCGGACACGCCGGAGCGCGTGGGGACGACGGGCGGAGACCAAGATGGATTCGCGGTGCTGGCGGGACGGTCGAAAGACGGGAAGCGCGTGCAGATTTTGATGGGGAACTACGAGATTCCGCCGAATTACCAGGCGCACGTGATGGTGCCGCCGGCGGAGTTCATGAAGGGAACGCACGTGCGGGATTTTTCGAAGATCGAGCGGCTGCCGGCGAGGAAAGTGGAATACCGGAACAATGGCGGGTACGATTTGACGGTGGAGAATCTGCCGTGGGGCGAGAAAGAATTTACGGTGAAACGCTACCGGCTGGACGGGACGCACGATTGGGATTTGGTGGAAACGAAGGAGGGGCGCGGAGGGGAATGGAAGAATTCGGAGACGCTGGCGGCGCCAGCGGTGGAGATGGTGGTGCTGGAGCGAAAATAGGGTTAGTGTTAAAAACAGTGTAAAATATCGATTTTTCGAGCTATCTTACGAACCGCCGGCGGGCGCGCGGCTGGCGAGGCGCGAAGTGTGGCGGAGAAGACGGCGGAGGGCCAAGTGGGGAGGGATGGCGAATTGCGGGGAGACGACAAAGTAACGGTGACGTTTGGCGAGCTGATGCTGCGGCTTTCGGCGCCGGGGCAGGAGCGGCTGCTGCAGAGCCCCGTGCTGACGGCGACGTTTGGCGGGGGAGAAGCAAACGTGGCGGCGGCGCTGGGGCAATGGGGCGAGCGAGCGGCATTTGTGAGCGTGCTGCCGGAAAAGAATGCGATTGCGGACGCGGCGATCGGCGAACTGCGGCGGCTGGGCGTGGACACCTCACGGATCGTGCGCGGCAAGGGCCGCATGGGAATTTATTTTTTGGAGGCGGGCGCGAACCAACGCGGGTCGAAAGTTGTTTACGACCGCGAGGGCAGCGCGATGGCGCTGGCGAAGCCGGGCGACATTGACTGGGGGCGGGCGCTCGGAGGCGCGGGCTGGCTGCACATCACGGGAATCACGCCGGCGATCAGCGCGACGGCGGCGGAATTGGGGATGGAGGGGGTGAAGCGGGCTCGCGCGGCGGGGGTGACGGTGTCGTGCGATTTGAATTACCGCAAAAATTTGTGGAAATGGGGACGCGCGGCGCGCGAGGTGATGCGGGAGATGATCGCGCAGGTGGATGTGGCGATTGCGAATGAAGAGGACGTGCAGATGTCGCTGGGCATCGAGGCCGGCGTGAATGTGGAAGCAGGCGAGCTGGATCGCGGCGCGTATCAGCGGCTGACGGCGCGGGTGCTGGAGGAGTTTGGGAATCTGCGCGCGATCGCGATCACCCTGCGGGAATCGAAAAGCGCTTCGCACAACGGATGGGCGGCCTGCCTGAACGACCGAAAGGAATTTTTGATCAGCCGGCGCTATGAGATCACGCACATCGTGGATCGAGTGGGAGCGGGGGACAGTTTTGCGGCGGGGCTGATTTACGGGATGCAGCGGCTGGGCGGAGGACGCGAGGCGCTGGAGTTTGCGACGGCGGCGAGTTGCCTGAAGCATTCGATTCCGGGCGATTTTCTGCGCGCGAGCGTGGAGGAAGTGACGGCGCTGGCGAAGGGCGGAGGATCGGGGCGGGTGCAAAGGTAGGGCGAGCCCGGCGCGGTAAGGGAAAGCGCGGATTTCAGATGGCGATGCAGCAAGGGCGGAGCGCCGTGAGGAATGCCGTTGGTGAAATTTGAGCGGGAAAGACTGATGGAGGGAACGATGACGATTGGACAGGTGGAGCGCGGAGCGCGGACGGGCAC
>JBAVQT010000193.1:0-1690 GCA_049694295.1 Candidatus Acidiferrales bacterium | reverse complement strand
GCCAGATCGATCGACCCGCTTGACCAATCATATTTCTTCGCGGACGTAACGCGGCTCGCAAGCTCCTGGCCAGCCATGGCGGGCAAGGCGCGAGCCTCAGCGATGAGCTTTTCGGCAGGCGTTCCGTCCGTCGAAACCACGCCGCGCAACGCCCCCAGCTCGCGCAAATGCCGCACCAGCGCGCGTGTGTCGAGATCCCAAATCACGGGCACTCCGTGGCGCTCAAGATAGGCCTGCGCGCTTTCGGAAGACCGCCAGTTGGAAGCCAGCGGCGAAAACTCCCGCACCACCAGCGATTCAATCCAGGGACGCTCGGATTCCTGATCGTCCACGTTCGCGCCCACGTTGCCGATGTGCGGATAGGTGAGGCACACGATCTGCCCGGCGTAACTGGGATCGGTGAATACTTCCTGATAGCCCGTGAGGCTGGTATTGAAAACGACTTCACCGCCGCGGCGCGCATGAGCGCCGGCTGCGCGGCCGTTAAATACGCGCCCGTCCTCGAGCGCGAGTATCGCGCGACCTGCGGATGGCTGAGACAGCGTGTCCTCCTCGAAAGTTCCTCGCGAAGTTCGTGACGAAGCTCATTGCGAAGACGCGTTTACCGTCGACGGCAACGAGAGCGACCCAAAATGCTCAAACGGCCAGTAAGCGAAGACGGCCTTGCCATAGATGTACCGGCGCGGGACCGGGCCGAACATTCGCGAGTCGTTGGAGCTGTCGCGATGATCGCCCATCACGAAATAATTGTCCGGCGGAATGTGAATCGCCGGATACGTCAGGCCGTCCATGTAGCTCGGCGGCACGTACGATTCGCGCAGTTCGTGACCATTGACATACGGATGTCCGGCCCGGATTTCGACGGTGTCGCCGGGCAACCCCACCACACGCTTGATGAACGACTTCGAGAGATCGCGCGGATACCAGAACACCACGACGTCGCCGCGCTCGATAGGCTCGAAACGATAGACAAACTTGTTGATAAAAATATACTCCTGGTCGGAGAGCAGCGGGGCCATGCTGGTGCCCTCAACCTTTACGGGCTGATACAAAAAAACAATGATGGCGAGAACCAGGCCCAGCGCGACGGCCAGATCGCGGGTCCAACTGCCAAGCTCGCGGCGCAACGTCCGACCGGGAAACTCTTCGGGCGCCCGTTCGGAAGAATCGCGCGGCGCAGGTTGAGAGGTGTCCGTCATGCGTCTTCATATTTATAGCACGGCGAGCCGCAGCGGCGGAAGCCATGACCCGGACTCCGCTGCGCCTGGCGTCGCGCGTCTTCTCCGGTGAGGCGCGACAACCACTGCATCAGTTTCATCCGCCGAGGGCGAAACGCAGCACGGCAAGCGAGGCGATCACCGCCGTCTCGGTGCGTAGAATGTTCTCGCCCAGTGAGGCTTCCGCAAAGGACGTGGCGCGAGCCGCTGAAAATTCGCCGTCGGTCCAGCCGCCTTCAGGCCCGATGGCCAGGGCTGCGGAGAGAGCCGCCTCGCCGGAGGCTGCCGGCAACGCGGCGCGAAGCGTGGGCGCATCGCCGCGCTCGGAGAGAATAATCTTTAGATTCGCGCGCGATGAAGCGAATGCCGCCTCGGGGCGGACCAACTCGCCCAGCGCGGGCGCGCGCAGGCGGCGGGACTGCTGCGCGGATTCCACAAGAATTTTCCGCCAGCGCTCGCGACGCCTGGCGGCA
>JBAVQT010000192.1:0-10509 GCA_049694295.1 Candidatus Acidiferrales bacterium | reverse complement strand
GACGCTCATCTTCTGATCCGCGAGCGAATAATCCACCATGGCCACCAGAGCGGAGCCCTCGTTGACCGCGTCGCGAGCGAGTTCCGCGTCATCGTTGGGGCGCGCGGCCTTCGTCCAGGGATCAATATGGAAGGACTGATCCTCGAGCGCGTGCGTCAATTCGTGCGCCATCACTTCGCGCTGCTCGTCCGCCGGAATCCAGTCGGCGATGTAGAATTCCTTGGCCTTCGGATCGTACAGACCGGCTACCTGATCGGTAAGCACGTCGAGCATGAAGGCATCCAACGGAAAACCGCGCGGAATCAGGCCGAAAGCTTCAAGGGTCTTGTCATCGGCATAACGCTCGGCGTCGGTTTTATCTTCCTTGTCTTCCTGAATCAGGTAGGCGCGAATCTCGTCCTTCGAGCGCAGGCTCTTTTTGAGCGGCTCCTTGATCGGCAGGTCCAATATCTTGCTCATCTGCTCGAGCACTTCGTCCGCCGCTTTCAGGAACGCGGCGTTCGCGGCGTTTCCCGCTTGCGGAGCCGGCGACGCGCCCGGCGGATCGGCGGCCACGGGCGCTTTCTGCGACCCCGCTTGCCGGCCGGCCGCTACCTGCACAACCATGAAGCATGCCAGCGCGAGCAGCGCTGCGATTGTCCCGTGTTTCAATGCCGCCTCCAGCACATTGGATGATCAAGCAGAATAGCAGGTTTTCCGGCAGCGAAACGCGGAGGGGAGATAGCCACTAGGAGGGAGGTTGACTATGCCGCGGACAAAATGCCGGAGTTTTCAGTGATCAGCACTCCAAGAAGCATGCGCATATTCGAGCCGAACAAATCCCGCAGATACGCCGGCGTCCCGAAAGGCACAAACGACCGGAAATACTCGAGTTCGAGCCACCGCCCGGCGATTTCACCCGGAGGCGAATCAACGCCGGCCAGACACAAACGGAGGTCCCACTCCTGTTGCTCGAGTCCCGACTCGAGGACGCGCTCGAAGAGTTCGTCGTGGCAGTAAACTAGAGCCTGATGCACGGCCGCTTCGGAATAGGTCCGCTCGAGCGCCGGATGGCGATAGCGCCCCAGGGAGACGTCCCGGATCGAAGAGATATAGATGAGCCGACCCAGATTGCTGGAAATCCCGGCGAGCGACTGCGCGGTGAGCTCTTCAATCACGCGCTGATTTTGTGTGAATCGCTCTAGGGTTTCCACGCCAGCCTCACTCTTGTTCGAATACCTGCGCTTCTTAGACGCGCGAAATCGGAAAATAGCTTCGCCGCAAGTTTCTGGGGTCGCTGGCCGACAAAATGGGCGCGGCAGCGACCGTACTTCCCTGGTTACGGTACCCGTGAGGATACTACGCCGGGTTGCGTTTGACGTCAACGCCCAACCGTACATCACATCGAAAGGAACAGAAAAAGAGAGCCCTCGAGATTCTGGGCGCATTTCGAAATTTAAAGCGATTTGAGCAAGTGCTATGATCCGACCGTCGCTTGACGTGCGACCGATCGCTATGATTGCCCTCCTCCTAATATCGGCGCTGATTTTGGCCGGCCTGCTGGCCACCGCGGCCGCTTGGATGCTGGTGGCAGAGTTGCCAGCAGAAAAGATTCTGCCGAGCGATGAGCCCGTCGAAAGCCTGCTCGCGCTGCATACGCCCAGACTGCCGCAATTGCGCCCGGCGTTGGACTCGGCCGATAGCCTCTATATTCGCCACAAGCTATCTCGGAATGAAGAGCGCGCCTGGAGGAACGAGCGGCGAAAGATCATTCACGATTTCTTGCTGGGGCTGGGAACGGATTTTTCGCGCTTAAAGAGGATGGCTCGGGTCGTAGGCGTCTATTCTGCGCGCCGCTCGCGAAAGAGCCGCCTCGATGATGCATGGCTCGCGGCCAACTTCCGCCTTCGCTACAGGGTGGCGATGTGCCACCTGCCGCTGGGTGGCGAGATACATATGCGCCAACTAGCTCGGCTCGCGGGACTGGCAGGCTGCCTCTCCAGCCGGGTGGAATCCGGCATGGCGCTCCCGCCGATGACTTCCAAGCGATCCAATACGCAGGCCGGGGCCTCGGACTAACTCGGTATTATTTCGCAGTTCACTTCGCCAGATGCGTTAACAACTGTTCCCTCTTAGCACACGCGGCCCGCCGAAGCTGTTGTATGGAGTCTTAAATCCATGCACGATTCCAATGGAAGTATCTGCGCCCATTCCGGCACAGGCTTGCAATCGGCCAAACAGCGGAGCCGCCCCTTGGAACCCGAAAAGATTCTGGTGGTAGACGATGAAGAGGCCATTCGGGAAGTCGTTTCGACGCTCCTTGAAGCGCAGGGTTACCGTTGCAGCGTGTGCCCCAACGGACGCGTAGCGCTCGAGACCTTCCGCAAGGATACCTTCGACCTGGTGCTGAGCGACATCGTGATGCCCGAAATGGACGGGCTGAAGCTGCTGAATCAACTGCGCCAGGACGACCCCGACGTACCCGTCATCATGGTGACGGCCATGCATGACATCGCGATCGCCCTGGAAGCGATCCGCGCCGGCGCCTACGACTACATCCTGAAGCCATTTGAGAAGGACCAATTGCACCTGAGCGTTCGCCGGGCGCTCGAACACCGCCGCCTGGTGATTGAGAACAAAACTTACCAAAGCGACCTGGAACATTTGGTGGCCGAGCGGACGCAACAGCTCTCCATCGCCCTGCAGGAACTCGAACAATCGTACGACTACACGCTGGAGGCGCTGGGAGGCGCACTGGACGCCAAGGACGCCGAAACCGAGGGCCACTGCCAGCGCGTGACGGCGTTCACAATTACCATCG
Source organism: Candidatus Acidiferrales bacterium (assembly GCA_049694295.1). Classification (GTDB taxonomy): domain Bacteria; phylum Acidobacteriota; class Terriglobia; order Acidiferrales; family UBA7541; genus Palsa-295. The sequence continues at coordinate 7,709 of JBAVQT010000192.1, read as the reverse complement.
CCCGCGCCATGGGTGTAGACAAGGGATTACTGCGGCACATCGCGCGCGGCGCATTCCTCCACGACATCGGGAAAATGGGCATTCCGGACAGCATCCTGCGCAAGCCCGGACCGCTGACCAGCGAAGAGCGCGAAGTGATGCGGCGGCACTGCGAAATCGGATTTTCGGTGCTGGAGCGCATACCGTTCTTGAAAGAAGCGGCTGAGATCGTGCTGTCGCACCAGGAGTGCTTCGACGGCTCGGGATATCCGCGCGGATTGAAGTCGGAACAGATACCACTGGGAGCGAGGATATTCGCGGTGGCCGATACTCTGGACGCGATGATATCCGATCGTCCCTATCGCAAGGCGTTGCCGATTTCGGCCGCGCGCGAAGAGATCGAGCGATTCTCCGGGCGTCAATTCGACCCGCAAGTCGTCAAAGTATTTCTGGCGCAGCCTGAGAGCCTGTGGCGCGAGCTTCACGAGAATATCGGCGGTCCCTTAAGCCTCACGCAGCTCGAACGCGTCTAGCGCACGCGCACCAGCACACCGGGATTCACAGCCAGACAGGAAAAAGTTGGTGCGGAAGGGGGGATTCGAACCCCCACGCCTTGCGGCGCCACCCCCTCAAGATGGTGCGTCTGCCAGTTCCGCCACTTCCGCAATTAGGAGGCGAGAGGATTTTATCAGAAGCCGCTACTTCTTGGGAGGCGGAGTCTGGTTTGCGGGCGGCGCCTGCGAAGGCGAACCATTGCCCGGAACAGGCGCTTGCGCCGGAAATTGAACAGGTGGCTTGGTCGCGGCCGGCGCGGGAGCAGACTTCTGCGTCTGTTCGAGAATCGAACCGGTGGTGTCTTGCCCGGTGGGGGCGCGCTTCACGGAGAGCGCCAGTGACGAAAGCATGAACATGATTGCGCACCAGGTAGTGGCGCGAGAGAGAAACGTCGCCGCGCCGCGAGGGCCAAATGCCGTTTGGCTGCCGGCTCCGCCGAAAGCCCCTGCCAGGTCAGCGGCCGAGCCGCTCTGCAACATGATGACGACGATCAGAATCAGGCAAATCACCACGTGCATGGTGACCAGCATGGCCGTGAATTTCCAGCCTATCCAGATCAGGCCGAAGCCGATCGCCAGCGAAATTCCCCACTTTGCCCAAGACGGCATTCCAGACTCCCCATCGCGCGGCCCGCAAATCGCTGCCGGGCGCGCCTAAAAATTCACGATCGCCGCAAAAGACTGCGGATTCAAACTCGCTCCGCCTACGAGCGCACCATCAATCTCCACCTGCGCCATCAGACCCCGTATATTGTCGGGCTTGACGCTGCCACCGTAGAGGATGCGGATTGCTGAGGCTTGTTCGGCTGTAAAATGCGACGCTGCCAGCCCCCGAATAAAGCGGTGCGCTTCCGCGGCCATTTCCGGGGTGGCCGTGCGGCCGGTGCCAATCGCCCAAACTGGCTCGTAGGCCAACAGAATACGCGAGAACTCCGCAGCGGTCAACGCGGCCAGCCCGCCCTCGAATTGCCGAGTCAGCACCGATTCGGTATGCCCGGCTTCGCGGTCGGCAAGCAATTCGCCGATGCAAACGATGGGCGCGAGGCCCGCTTCGAGTGCGGCTTTTACCTTGCGGTTCACGGATTCGTCGGTCTCGTTGTAATACTGGCGGCGCTCGGAATGGCCGATAATGACGCCGCGGCAGCCGGCTTCGACCAGCATCCCGGCGCAGATTTCTCCCGTGAAGGCGCCTTCCGGCGAGCCATGAACATTTTGAGCGGCGATGGAGATTGCGCTGCCGCGCGCGCAATCCACGGCGGCATGGATGGATGTGTAGGGAGGAGCAATGATAATTTCGCAGTGCGTAACGGCAGCGACGAGAGGCTTGAACGCTTCGAAAAACGAGCGCGTCTCCGCCTGAGTCTTGTACATCTTCCAATTGCCGGCGATCACCGGTCGACGCAACGAAATCTCCTCTTATTCGAAAATGCCGAAACTATTTGTCCGTCAGCGCTTCGACGCCGGGAAGTTTCTCACCGGCCAGAAATTCCAGCGATGCGCCGCCGCCCGTCGAAATATGCGAAATCTGCGATCCAACGCCGGCCTGTTCGACGGCCGCCACGGAATCTCCACCGCCGACAATGGATGTAGCGCCGGCCTTGGTGGCGGCGGCCACCGCGCGAGCCATTCCCAGAGTGCCCTGCGAAAACGCGGGCTTTTCAAACATGCCGAGCGGCCCGTTCCACACAATGGTGCGCGCCGTGGCAATTACGTTGCGGTATTCCTCGACCGTGTTTGGCCCCACGTCGAGCCCCATCCAGCCGTCGGGAGTATGCGCGATATCCGTGATCTTCGTTACGGTGGAATTCGGGGATTCGGCGAGCACGTGATCCACCGGCAAGAGCAGCTTGAAATTGCGCCGGCGGGCCTCCTCGACCAGGCTCTTCGCCAGGTCGAGTTTGTCGTCCTCGACCAGCGACTTCCCCACCGGCAGGCCCTGCGATTTCAGAAACGTGTAAGCCATAGCCCCGCCGATCAGCATGGCATCGGCCAGCTTCATCAAATTCTGCACCACTTCGATCTTGTCCGAAACTTTCGCGCCTCCCAGCACGGCGACGAAAGGCCGGTCGGGACTGGAAATCGCCTTGCCGAGATAGCTGAGCTCTTTTTCCATCAACAAACCGGCGGCCGATTGCCGAACGAACTTGGTGATGCCGACCACGGAAGCGTGCGCGCGATGCGCCGAGCCGAACGCATCGCAAACAAACAGCCCGTCGCAGAGCGCGGCGAGCCGGCGCGAGAATTCCGAATCGTTGGCCTCTTCCTCGGGATGGAAACGAACATTTTCGAGCAGCAACACGCCGCCGTCGGCGAGCGCCTGGCTCTTCGCTTCGGCCTCCGCACCCACGCAATCGGCGGCGAATCCCACGGGTTTCCCGAGCAATTCGCGGAGACGGGCCGCCACCGGCGTGAGGCTATATCTCGAATCGGCCTTTCCTTTCGGCCGGCCCAGGTGCGACGCCAGGATCAGGCGTGCACCGCGTTCCATGGCCAGGCGCAGCGTCGGAAGCGTCTCGCGAATGCGCGTGTCTTCGGCTACGTTGCCGCCATCCAGCGGAACGTTGAAGTCCACGCGCATGAATACACGCTTGCCCTTTACGTCGAGGTCCCGAATCGAAAGTTTATTCATGGTCCTTTTTTTAGCGGCCACACCCGGTTGGAGCAAAAAAATAACTCCGGTTAGAGGCGTTCGGCGAAATACTTGATCAAGTCGCGGCAGCGATTCGAGTAGCCCCACTCGTTGTCGTACCAGGCCAGCAGTTGCAGGCAGTTGGTCCCGACGACGCGCGTGTAGCCCGCGTCGACAATCGAGGAATTGGGATTGCCGCGAAAATCCACCGAGACCAATTCTTCCTCGGAAAAAGCGAGAATGCCTTTCAGCGGTCCCTGCGCAGCGTTCTTGAGCGCCGCATTCACGCTTTCCACAGTGACCGGCTTTTCGGTGATCACGGTGAGATCCACGATGCTGACATTGGGCGTGGGAACGCGCATGGCGTAGCCATCGAGCTTGCCCTTGAGCGACGGAATTACCAGCTGCAGCGCCTTGGCCGCGCCCGTGGAAGTGGGAATCATCGAAAGAGCGGCTGCGCGCGCGCGCCGCAAATCCTTGTGCGGCAGATCGAGCAGTTTCTGATCATTCGTATAGGAGTGAATCGTGGTCATCGTGCCCACCGTAATTCCAAAAGCGTCTTGAATCACCTTGGCAACCGGCGCGAGGCAATTGGTGGTGCAGGAAGCGTTCGAGATCACATGGTGCTTGGCAGGATCGTAGGTCTTCTCATTAACGCCGAGCACGATGGTGGCGTCAGGGTCGGTGGCAGGCGCCGAAATCAGGACTTTCTTGACCGGGCCGCGAAGATGTTTGGCGGCTTCCGAACCTTTGGTAAAGAAGCCGGTGGATTCGACGACCACCGCAGCGCCCACGGAGGCCCAGTCAATTTCCGCGGGATCCTTGGTGCGAAACACCTTGAAAGCCTTGCCGTCGACCGAAATCGTGTCGTCGGTGTGGGTGACCTTATGCGGCAGATTGCCCAGGATCGAGTCGTATTTCAAGAGATACGCCAGCGTCTTCGAATCGGTGATGTCGTTGACGGCGACGATTTCGATGGCCGGATCGCCCAGAGCCGCCCTGAAAATATTGCGGCCAATGCGTCCGAAGCCGTTGATCCCGACCTTCACTGCCATGTGTCCTCCGAGAATTGCTGAGATGACTGCCGCGGTACAAAGCCGCGAAAAACACGATTAGTAAACTAATTATGGTAGGGTGCGGGTGAAAAAAAGTCAACGCGCGTCAGTCAAACTGTTTTACGCGCACGACGGTGTCGCCGGTAAAAGTGACGAAGGTCGTCTTGGCGGGCGGATCCCCGTAAATCCAATCTTCCGTTTCATCGCCGTCCGGCTGGCGCTCGCGGATTTTGTGGTCCGGCCGCCCGAGGGCCGCGAGCACCATTTCCCGGTCCATCCCGACTACCGCTTCGCGATTCTTGATCGCCTTCTGAAATTCGTCGGGAAGCGTATCCACCCAATTGACCGTCGCGGAGTGTTTCGAAAAATCGAGCACCTGGGCGAGCTGCTGCTTTAGTTCGTCAGGGGTCATATCGGGCACCGCCCGGCCATAATCGAGGACCAGAGTCGCACCCATTCCCTCTTTCGAGCCTTGCGTGACCGCGGCAGGCGCGCCCACGGGATCGCTGGCGCCCGCACCAATCTCGATGTGCTGCAGGAGGTGAAATTTCTTTTTCCCGCCGCCATTGAGCTCGAACACGATTTCCTTGGGATGGAATTCGATGTGAGTGACCTGCACGTTGTCGCCGGGCTTGATGGCCGCGCCGTGGCTGGAAAGTTCCGCTCGCAGCGTCTTGCCGTCGAGCGGCTTGCCGATGGCCATCCGAAAACCCTTTTTCCCACCTGGAAGCGGCGTCACCGCCTTGGCATACTCGCCATCCACGTACCGGACGATGGCCAGCCGCGACGGCATTTTGAGATCAGACGTCTGATCCGACGAGCTCTGCCCTACGCTGACCAAAATATCGGGTTGGGCCGTGACAGGGTCCAGGGCGCTGACATCGGGTGCGCTCAAAAAGGACGGGTGGAAATGGGTGTTGTCGGGCACGGCGGCGCAAAACAGCAGCGCGGCAGCGAGCGAGAGAGAGAGGCGGATATCCATGGTCGTAGCCCACGTCATTTTAGGACTTTTTGGCGCTCAGGTGAACATGGATTCGTGGCGGGACGCTGGGGTTGGCGGCGGCTGAGCGGAGCGCCCGTGCCGAATAGAAATGACTTGGACACCGCGATCCGAGCGTCAGACGGCGGCTGCCTGAGCCTTGGCGCCGTGGATGGCGCGCTCTTCTTCGATTTTCTGCTGGGCCAGCTGCGGCTCAAAGCAGCGGCGGCAGCGCGCTTCGTACATTCCGCCAGCGCCCACCACGATCAATTCTTCGGACGCTACCAGCCGCTGCGTGTGGACCGCGGGATTACCGCAGCGCATGCAGATCGCCAGAAGCTTGTGAATCTCCTCCGCGACGGCCAGCAGCAGCGGCATCGGCTCGAATGGCCGGCCCATGAAGTCTGTATCCAGGCCCGCGACGATCACGCGCTTGCCAAGATCGGCCAGCTTCACGCATGAGTCCACCAGCGTCTCGCCGAGAAATTGCGCTTCGTCAATGCCGACCACTTCGGTGCGCGCGGCGACTTTCGAGAGCACTTCCTCGCCGCTGGTCACCAGTTCGGAGGCGATCTCGAGGCCGGAGTGCGAGACGATTCCGTTCTTAGCGTAGCGTTGGTCGATGACAGGCTTGAAAATCTGAACGCGCTGGCGGGCGATCTCCGCACGACGCAGCCGGCGGATCAGTTCCTCGCTCTTTCCCGAAAACATCGGACCGACCACCACCTCGATCCAGCCCATGTTGCCCTTGACGATGTCCACTCTGCCCGCCTCCTGGCGCTAGGCTAGCACACTGCGCTGTGGAAATTCAGCGCCCTGCCGAAGCGCCCGCTTGGGAATAGAGCGCGCGATTATAAAACGGCGCGAACGCAGCGATGACCGCCACGCGAAATGCTTCCTGACGCGTAATTCGATTGCCGGTCAGCACTCCCCAGGCGCCTTGCGCGTCGCGAATGCCGTGGCCTCCGGCGAAAGCATCGATCGCATTAGCGAGTTCCACGCCTTGGTCCACCACCTGCCCCGCCAACAGCTCGGGGAGCAGGATACCGCCGGAGCGTCCGAAGAAACCGGCCCCTGAGGTATCGGCCACGTACGCCCAGCTCTCAAGAAATGCCCGGCGCGCGCCGGACTCTTCGACGACATCCAGACCGCCTTCGAGTCCCACGAAATAATTCCAAGGCTCGCCGCGCTGGCGCGCCACGCGAGAGAGAGCTTCGGCGCGGTTGCGCGCCCCGGCCATCAGATCGGCGCGATGTAACGGCGTGTGGCGGACGCCGCTGGGCGATTCCTCTCCGATCACTTCCCAAACCGCGCCGGGCGCGACTTCCGCGGCGAACGAAGCGACCGCATCGGTGACGGCGTTTAGCTTCGGGCGCCGCGTGCTGCCGACCGCGACGATGATCTTTTCCATTCGTCGCCGATCCTATCAGTCTTTCCAGAGATGATTCTGTTTTTCACGGGCAAAGCGAGCCGCGAGAAATTCCTTGAGCGCCTCGACAGTCGGGAAAACGCTGTCGGAGCAAGCCAACATCCAGCCGCTGATCTCGGCGGCGGGCGCGGGAGTGATCAAGTAGACGGGAATGCCCTTGCGATGCGCGGCGGTCATTTCCGCGGGCGTGCCGCCGCTCTGCGCCGCGGCCGAATCCCAAAAACAGATCAGGTAATCGGCTTTGTGCTCGATCAAGTCGAGATCGAAAGCGATAATCTTGCGGACGGTGCGCCGGAAACGATCGAGATCGGCCGTCTTCCAGGCGCGAAAATTCGCGGATTCCTCGTCCGTCAGATTTTTCTTTTCGTCTTCGGCGGGATCATAGACGCGGTGGCCCAGCTGGTCGCGAAGAAACGGCGTCAATTTTCGGCGCCAGAGCTTTCCACCATCTTCGGCAAATTCGATGGGACCGCAAAGGTAGGCGAGCATGGGCGTTTGGCGCGCACGAATCTAGCACGACGAGAGGAAACTAACCAGACGGGAGCAGCGCGCCGGAAAATCTGGAGCGGGATAACGGAATCGAACCGTCGCCTCCACCTTGGCAAGGTGGCGTACTACCACTATACGAATCCCGCGGGGATCAATGGTTCAAATCGGCTTTTTATTTATAGCATGCGCGTGGGACCGCGACAAGGCCGACAGCGCCGTCGCTTTCGCGCCGCGGCGGAGAATGCGGCCTCGCGCAGAGCTGAACGCCTCGCGAGACCGCGAGCTCCATGGCCGCGCGAACCTCAATCCACTTCAAGAATGCGCGTGGCCTTGACGACCGGGGACTTTTTTTGCCTTTCGGCAAAGCGCTCGGCCCGCTCGCGGTCGATGTAGACTCGCGCGAACTTTTCGCCGTCGCTGTAATAAACCGTGACCTGCCAGTGACGATGCTTACGCCGCCGGTCGCGGTGCAACCGGGTAACTCTCTTACCCTTCTTTTTCTTCACGTTGGATGGTCCTCTTAGCTGGCACTATCGCAATTTCAAAAAGCCCGCGCAAGTATCAACTTGATGGATAACGCCCGAATACCGAAGCG
>JBAVQT010000191.1:0-2032 GCA_049694295.1 Candidatus Acidiferrales bacterium | reverse complement strand
CCGATAAGGGACGAGAATATGTGACCGTGCTCGCCGAGGGTGTTCGCACTCCCGCGCCTTGGATCAACGTGATTGCGAATCCCTCGTTTGGTTTCCTGGCTTCGGAATCCGGTTCGGGCCACACCTGGTCGATCAACAGCCGCGAAAACGAGCTGACCCCTTGGTCCAATGATCCCGTCGTTGATCCTCCCGGAGAGGCGATCTACATCCGCGATGAAGTTACGGGCGAGGTGTGGACGCCGACAGCGTTGCCGATTCGCGACGAAATCGCGCCTTACATCGTGCGCCATGGCCAGGGCTACAGCCGATTCGTCCACGGCTCGCATGGCATTCTGCTCGAGCTGTTGCAATTCGTGCCGCCGGAAGATTCCATCAAAATCTCCCGTCTCACCCTGAAGAATGAATCCGGACGCACTCGCCGTCTCTCCGTCGCAGCCTACGCCGAATGGGTGCTGGGAAATTCGCGCGCCGCATCGGCGCCTTACATCATTTCGGAGGTGGATTCGCTCACGGGAGCGCTACTGGCCCGCAGCGGGTGGGGCGGCGAGTTCGGCGGGCGCATCGCGTTTGCGGATTTGGCCGGCAGACAAACTTCTGTCTCCGGCGATCGGACCGAATTTCTTGGCCGCAACGGCACGCTGGGCCGCCCCGCGGCCATGGAACGGGGTGGCCCACTGTCTGGAAAAGTGGGAGCAGGCCTCGACCCGTGCGCCGCGCTGCAAACCTCCATCGAATTGCGGCCCGGCGCAAAGGCCGAGATCGTGTTTTTTCTGGGCCAGTCCGAAAACCACGAAAAAGCGCGTCAATTGCTGGCGCGTTATCGCACCGCGGACCTGGATGCGCTCCTTGCCGAAGTTACCCGCCGCTGGGATGACGTGCTGAGCACCATACAGATCGCCACGCCCGATCCGGCCATGGATATTCTCGTGAATCGCTGGTTGCTCTATCAAACATTGTCTTGCCGCGTTTGGGGCCGCGCCGCGTTCTATCAATTGAGCGGAGCTTACGGTTTCCGCGATCAACTTCAGGACGTGATGGCACTGTGCATTGCCGACCGCGCTACGGCGCGGGAGCAATTGCTTCGCGCGGCCTCGAGGCAATTTGTCCAAGGTGACGTTCAGCACTGGTGGCATCCGCCATCGGGACGAGGCGTGCGCACCCGCATTTCCGACGACTTGCTCTGGCTCCCCTATGCCGTAATCCATTTTATAGAAACGACGGGGGACACCACGGTGCTCGACGAATCCGTTCCATTCCTGGACGGCGACACCCTGGCTGAGGGACAGAACGAATCTTATTTTCAGCCGAGTGTGTCGGCGACTCGCGCTACCCTTTTCGAACATTGCGCTCGCGCGCTCGATCGTAGCCTCGTCGTCGGCAGTCACGGGCTTCCTCTCATGGGCACGGGGGATTGGAACGACGGCATGAACCGCGTCGGCGAGCAAGGCAAGGGAGAAAGTGTCTGGCTGGGCTGGTTCCTGCACACGAATCTCTGGGAGTTCGCCAAGGTGGCCGATTCGCGAGGAGAACACAAGCGTGCCGAGGCCTGGCGTCTGCATGTGAGCGCGCTCAAAGCGGCGCTCGAGCGAAACGGTTGGGATGGAGAATGGTATCGTCGCGCTTACTTCGACGATGGAACGCCGCTCGGATCGGCGCACGATCCTGAATGCCGCATCGATTCCATCGCTCAGTCCTGGGGCGTAATCAGCGGCGCGGGTGAACCAGGCCGCGTAGCTCGCGCCATGGCCGCCGTGGATCAGCAATTGGTTCGCCGCCCCGACGGATTGGTCTTGCTCTTGACGCCGCCCTTTGACCACCCCGCCCATGACCCGGGCTATATTCGGGGATACGTTCCGGGGATTCGCGAAAACGGCGGCCAGTACACTCACGCTGCCGCGTGGACCGTGATCGCCTTCGCGGCCCTAGGCGACGGCGACAAGGCCAGCGAACTGTTTCGGATGCTCAATCCGATATCTCGAGCCTCTTCGCGTGCGAGCGTGCAGCGCTACAAAGTCGAGCCTTACGTTCTCGC
>JBAVQT010000190.1:0-1878 GCA_049694295.1 Candidatus Acidiferrales bacterium | reverse complement strand
GATTGATGATGCGTGACTTTTGAGTCGCAATTCGTGAATCCGGCGCGCGAGGTGGGGTAGGGGCGGCGGGGTGGGGGTAGCGGCGGCGCGCGGACATGCTGAAATAGGGGGTAGTATTTCCGCGATTAGAGAGGGTCGGTGATGATTGTTTTCAATGGGTTGGAGTATGGTTCTAATTTTCCATACCGCGATTAGAACGGGGTTTTGGGGGTGCTTTGAGGCGATTTGGAGGCAGTTTGCGAGGATGCTGGGGCGAATTGAGACGCAGACTGCAGGATTCGAATCGGTGGCGACGACGGCCTGGCGAACGACCGCATTGCAACGGCCTGATATTGCAGGTGCTTGATGGCGCGCTTGGAGCGAGGCGGCGGCGGTCCCGATCGGTGTCACAGAGGTGCTGCTGGAAGCCCGTCGGGGCGTTTGGGAGGCGCCATGCTGGATTCTGGTATGCCGAGGGCGGGTATGCGGCCCGGGATGCAGACGGTGCGCGGGTGGTTGGGGGATTGGCTGCTGCGCGGTGTGGAGTTCGGCCTTCATGTTAACTGCTCCTCTACGTCACCTTTATGGTTAAGTTTACCACTGAGCGATGACTTTGGGAAGAGGGTTCTCCTGTGGAAAACGTAAATCGAGGCGCTGCCGAGGCGGGAACGTCTGAAAGGGGCAAGGCAGCGGCATCCCACCTCCGCTGAAGGCGCAGAAACGGACTACCCAGAAAATGGACGGCGGAAAATCAGAGCCACCGGCTACCCACACGCCAGCGGCATGCGAGAGCCACGTCAGGGGACGCCGGAGGGCATGGAAAGCCAGCCAAAGGAACGGCTGCGTTCCTTGGTCACTTTTTTCGACCGGCTACGGCCGGGCCTCAAAGATTAGATTGAATGGGGTTTGGGTGGCGCGGCGGAAACGGGTGAATCCGCCGGAGGTGACTACCTCGCGAAGTCGCTTTTCGCCGGCTTGCGCGCCCAGCGCGAGGCCCACTTCCTGGTCGAGAGATGCGGGTGTGCACAGAAGGGTGGAGGCGCCGTAGAAGGCGCGGCCGATGGGATTGAGGTTGTCTTCGAGCTTATCGCCTGCGAAAGGCTCGACGATCATCCAGGCGCCGTCTTTTTTGATGGAGCCGCGGACGTGGCGGGCTGCGCCCGCAGGATCGCCCATGTCGTGTAGGCAATCGAAAAACGTGACGAAGTCGTAGTCCGTGCCGGGGTATTCCTTGGCTTTGGCAACCTCGAAGCGGACGCGATCGCCGACGCCCGCGTCTTTAGCGCGCTGCCTGGCTGTCTCGATGGACTTATCGTGATAATCGAAGCCGGTGAATTCGGATTTCGGAAAAGCCTTAGCCATCAGGATGGTGGAGGCGCCGAGGCCGCAGCCAACGTCGGCCACGCGCCCGCCGCGTTGCAGCGATTCGGAGACCCCTTCGAGCGCGGGAATCCATTCGCTGACGAGATGCGCGGCGTAGCCGGGGCGGAAAAATCGTTCGGTGCCGACGAAAAGCTCGGGATCGTGTTCGTGCCAGCCGATTCCTTTGCCGGTCTTAAATCGCTCGGTGAGCGAATCTTCAGCTTTGACGGCGGCGAGCGCGCATTGAAAGGCGCCGGGCAAAAACACGGGACTATTTTCATCGGCCAGCGCGAAGGCTTGCTCCTCGCTGAGGTGAAACTTGCCGGTTGCGGGATCGTAGGTGACGTAGCCGCCGGCCGCCTGACTGGAGAGCCATTCGCGCACGTAGCGCTCGGCCGTGCCGGTTCGGCGCGCGAGTTCGCCGGGAGTCTGCGGACCTCCGGCGGCCAGGGCTTTGTACAGGCCGAGCTTATCGCCGAGACGAACCAGGGCGGCGTGGAACGTCGCTCCAAAATCCACGATCGCTTTGCCGAGAAA
>JBAVQT010000189.1:0-7166 GCA_049694295.1 Candidatus Acidiferrales bacterium | reverse complement strand
GCTCTGCATCCGACGGATGAATGGTAGACGCCAGATCGGCGGGCTTGATGACGGCGTATTGAATCTGAACTTTTTCGTTGCGGCGGCGGAATTCGGCCTCCACTTCGGCGGGCGTCACGGTGATGCCGTCGGTAACCAGCGAGTGAAATCGTTCCTGCAACATCAGGTCACGCAGCTTGGATTCGAAATCCGGGACGGTCATGCCGGTGAGGCGCTGGACCTCAGAGGCGTAGCGGTCCTTCAGCCAGGTGTCGCCGTTAAAGACGGTGGGGAGAATCTGTTTGATGCGTTCAGTCTCTTCGTCGGGTGTGACGCGCATTCCGAGACGCTGGGCTTCGAGTTCCAGCGACTGCTGAAAGATCAAATTATCGAGAACTTGTTTTGTATAGATGCCTCTGAGCACATCCGGAATGGCCTGGCCGCGGGACTGCGCGTCGAGCTCGCGCTGTACGTCGCCAGCACTGATGGCCGTATCGCCGACGGTTGCAACCGTATCGGGATCGGTGGTCATGGCGGAGCCGGTGAGACCGGGGATGAGAGTGATGACCATCGCGACGCAAATAACGAGAAGGATCACGCTCATGGTGATCTTGACCCAGCGGTTCTTGTCGAGGTCACGCTGCTGAATGCTTTTCAACATGGTTCCGAGCGGCTCCCCAAAGACAGCTAGAACGGCAAATCGAAAAAATGGCCCGCCCTCCGATTCGCATAGCGACACACAGATCACCATGCAACGCGAGAGCTACATCAAAACCTTCCGATTATAAAGGAGTTGGAGGCGGTGTCACAATGGGATTCGACGGAGGAACAGACTGGGGCGCTTCGGCCCGCTGTCGACAAGCAAGCTGGCACCGTGAATTGACTACCTCGTTTCGAGTTTGCTCGGCGCTGGTACTGTGGAACCGGGAGACGCCGGCAGTTCGCGATTCAGGCACGAGCGCAACTGCTCCGAAAGCACGCTGACGCTCGGTTCTTTCAGAATGCTGAAATGATCGGACGGCACGCTGTGAACATCCACGCCCCCACGAACCAAGTCTCCCCAGCCTAATAGTTCATCGTCCCCGTTGTAGACGGCCTTCTTCGCGCAACGGAAGAGAGTTAATTTTCCTGGATATGCGGTGGGTTGATAGATGTCCGCAGCGTAGCAATTGATTTCCTCGATGGTGCCGAGTTTCTCAGCGACCGGGTGGCCGATGGCGCTGAAGAAACGGGCCTTGATCTTCGAGGAGTTGGTACTGACCAGCGTCTTGAAATAACTCATGCCGTCTTCGCTAAAAACGGAGGCTTCAAAATGCTCCCTCAACAGCGCGAAGCGCTGACGCAGACGAAGTGATTTGTGGACTCTGTCAATGTAGTGCCATTCCGCAGTATCGAGCAGCCCTAGTATTCCGACCTGGCCGCCCTGCGCTAGGAGTTGCTGGGCCACTTCGAAAGCGACGATGCCTCCGAATGAATAGCCAAGAAGGTGATAGGGCCCTTCAGGTTGTCGCGCGCGAATCGCCTTCACGTAGTCCGCGGCGATCTCTTCGATGCGACTGTGAAAAGGCTGCTGGCCGTCCAATCCCCGGGGCAACAGCCCAAAGATTGGCTGATTTTCGCCCAAGTGGAATGCCAGGCTGTGGAACTTGATGACGTTGCCGCCAATCCCGGAAATCACGTAGATCGGAAGCAACTTGCCCTTCGGCTGCACGGGCACCAGAGGTGACCAGGGCAACCGCTCTGCATGGCTCGGGGTCCTGGATTGGCAGATCAGCTGCGCGAGCTGGCGGATTGTGCGAGCCTCGAACAGCGTCGAGAGACCCAGTGTGAGGCCGTAGGTCTTCTTAATTTTGCTGAAAAGCTGCACGCCGATCAGTGAATGGCCGCCAAGATCGAAAAAATCGTCGTCCACACCGATTGGATTCAGGCTTAGCAAATCTTCCCACCAGCCAACGAGAGTCGCTGAGACGCTCTCTTGCGAGGCCGCCCCGCCAACGCCCTGGAGTGCAGCAGGTTTTGCGGAGGTCGCCTTTTCGAGGCGGTGATCGGCAGAAACCAGCACCGAAGCTGGCGCTTCGGCCGAAAGGACGCGGACGAGCGCTGCTGCGCCGAGTTGCGCTGAAATGTTACTGTGTTCTTCGAATTCCGCGCGGAAATTCGAAATCTGAGAAGATTTCTGAAACGGGCTCGAGTCAATCGCAACGGTAGTGAGATCGCTCCGGCCGGCCGCAAAGGCATCGAAGAACGCTTCGAGTGCCGCAGTGTCAGACTGCCCGGGGACCGGCGCGAGGCAAGCTGCAGAAGAACACAACGCAAAGAAATCTAGCGACGTGTCGTGGAGCGATTCATCGAGCGCCAGAGTTGTTTTCACTGCGGAATCCAAGCTGCGCAAGGCGGCCTCGCGGGCCTTACCCGGAAGCGAATCTGCGGCGGGAGCGCCCGCGGCGTGGATCACGCCATTGATTGTGCCGAATTCTTGTCTGGCGAGAGCTGCGGCTTGCTTTGCCTCATCCACTTGCGCGAAGTCCGCGCAAAGCGTAATAACTTCGCCGCCCGAAGATTTGATTTCGACGAGCTTCTCAATCAGATTCCTGGTGTCCTCCGGCGTAGCGCTCTGTTGAAGGCTGGTCCGCCATTCGCCGGGCGGCGGAAGCGGCGTGCGATCGACGAGAACGATCCTGGCATGGAAATCTCGGGCCAGCTCTCCGGCAATAGCCAGTCCGAGATCGCCTAAACCCCCCGTTATAAGATAGACGCCTTCTTGTTTCAGGCGGCCGCGCGACGCGGCGGCGGCAAGATCAACCGGCTCGAGGCTCTGGACCCAACGTTCGTCTCCGCGATATGCCACCATGGAATCGCCGAACGGAGAGCATTGTTCCGCGATGATTTGCACTGCGACGTAGCTCAGACCCTGGCGCACGGGCTCGCAGTCAATGCTGCGGCACGTAATTCCCGGAAAATCTTGAGGGATGACTCTGACTGGTCCCAGGATGGCCGCTCTGGCAGGCTCTGCGACGGATCCTTCCGAAACGGATTGAAGTCGGTTGGATATCGCAGCGATGTCTACTCCGGTGAGATTCTGAGCGCCGAGCGATCGGGCGAGATTCAGCAGGCTGTAGTAGCCGAGACTTAAGGTTTCCTCGAGAGACCTGGGCAACGAACCGTCAGAGACCGACCACAGATGCACGATTTTCTTCGGAGGCGTCCCGCGCTTTCTCAGGTCCCCGATCAGCGCGTCGTAGTCTTCTCGCTGTCCCGGCCGAATTTGATACTGCCCCTTGGCAATGCGAGTGAAAGATGCGGCGGGATTTACTTCGATGACCTCGTGCGCCGCGCCGCGCAACTGTGCACTGATTTGCTGGCCTAGGCCGAGCGAATCCATAAAGATGACCCAGCGAGCCGGCGCAACGGATGAGATGGCAGGCATCTCCGAGAGGCGCCAACCACGGCGGTAAAAACAGCGGCCCATCGCCAGCGGATGGACCTCAGCCAAGCCGGCGCCGTTTGCAAATTGGCCGGGCCGATTCTCGGCGGAGCCAGCGACGGCGCGACCTTCACCAGTCTGTGTCGCGGCGCTGCCGATCGCTAATCGCGAGTCTTCCATTGAGGTGCCTTCTCCTGCTACTTGCGAAATCTCGAGCGGCGCTTCTTGCAGATGCCGCTCCGCAGTGAACTTTCCGAGAACTCTATAAGGCTACTCTCAAGTCCTGGGCCGGTCAAAAGCGCTTTCGCGCGAAGACGCCATAGCAGAACCTGCCCCCAATCTACCGCCGCGAGCATTTTCAAGGTCACCTCGCAGCCGACCGACAGCCATGAGTACCCTCAGGGAGACCAGTGCATTTGGCATTCCATCAGCGTCGCCGCAGGCCCCGTTAATTGCCCGGCTATTTATATGTAACCAGTTCTCTATCTGTAAGTTACGGGAACTTTGCGCCTGACGACATCGATGGCTCATAGTCCCTAAACTACCCAAAGCTCTAGATGTGCTAACCGTTTACCCAAAAGGTCTAACTTGTTGACCTTGCCGACTTCGCGAACCCGACCAAACCACCCCGAGAGCTGAAAACGCAGCCGGCGACACCGCCTACACCTTCGCTGGGCCTACCTGTCCGGAGGGACAGTGTCGAGGTACAGGACGAGTTCAGTTATAGGACCCTGTCCAAAATCTGGACGCTCTGTCAGTAGGATTCGCACAGGGGCGAGGCGTAGCCTGTCGAAGCTGATTAGGATTTCGTGACGGAGCTGGGGGCAGTTGCTTCGAGCGCGACCGAGAACGTCCAACGAAAAGTCAGAGCTGCTGGAAAGGGCTGAGGATCTAATGGCTACGAAAAAAACGACGCGAACGGTGCCGGCACCAAGTGAGAGTCGCTCAGACGTGATTTCGAAGACTCGCTACGCGCTCTCCTTTGTGCTGCTGCCCCTGTTGCTGGCGGGCGTTGTGAGTTGCGCGGGCGTGACGGGAACCACGACCACTAAGGGTGGTGGACCGTCTTCCGACGCGACTATTTCGGCGAGTGCCAAATCGCTCAGTTTCGGTCAGCAGCAGCTTTCCAAAGCCAGTGCTTCACAGACTCTAACGATCACGAACACGGGAAGTGCGCAGGTCGCGATTCAGTCAGTAACCAGCTCTAATAATTCTTTTACTACTTCCGGTCCGAGCCTTCCCGTTTCGATTCCAGCGTCGCAGAGCATTCAAATTGCGGTCACGTTCGAGCCCAAGACCGCCGGAACGATCAGCGGAAACTTGACGCTGGCGACAGATACTTCTAGCGACGCGCTGTCAGTGGCGCTCTCCGGCACGGGCGCAGCAGCGGAAGTCAGCGTTAGTCCGAGCACCATCGGTTTTGGCAGCGAAGTAACGAGTACCAAGAGTGCGGCCCAGACCATCACTTTGAAAAATCCTGGTCTGATGGCGCTCACTGTGTCGGCGGTGACCGCCTCGGAAGCGCAGTTCGTGGTTTCTGGTCCGGCGGCGCCCCAGACCGTGCAGCCCGGCGCTTCCATTGAATATAAAGTTTCGTTTAATCCGGCCGCGGCGCAGACCTATAGCGGTAAGCTTAGCTTTACGACCAATGCAGCAAGCGGGAATGGCGCGGTCACTTTGACCGGCACTGGCATTTCGGGCTCGACCTCCTCGGTGGCAGTTTCGCCGACTGCGCTGAGCTTCGGCTCACAGACGGTAAACAGCGCGAGCGGCGCCAAGACGGTAACTCTGAAAAACGGCGGTACGGCGGCGGCAACGATCCAGGCCATCAGCAGCAACAATTCAGCGTTTGCCTTCAGCGGCCTGACCTTGCCGGCAACAATTCCGGCCGCGGGCTCGGTGCAGGTGTCGGTGACATTCGATCCGAAGAGCGCGGGCTCAATCAGCGGCAATCTTTCGGTCACCGGAACGGCGAGCGGTCTGCCGGCGAGCGTGGCCCTGACCGGGACGGGCACGGCGGCTGCGACGTTAGCCATCGGCGTCAGCCCCACCTCGGTGAGCTTCGGAAGCCAAGCGCAGAATACGACCAGCGGCAGCCAGAGCATCGTGGTCTCAAATACCGGAAGCCAATCGCTTTCAGTAACAGGGATTAACATTACTCCGGCGCAGTTCAACGAATCGGGGCCGACGCCGCCCTATTCGATCCTGCCCGGCGCCAACGTCACCTATAACGTGACGTTCGATCCTTCCGCGGCGCAGAGCTACTCGGGGACGTTCAGCGTCACGAGCAGCGCCACCAGCGGGACGTCTTCGGCCTCGCTCGCCGGCACGGGTGCGGAACCGCTGCACTCTGTGGTGCTGAATTGGGTAGCGAGCACTTCGACCGTGGTGGGATACAACGTGTACCGCAGCACTGTCAGTGGGAGCGGATACGCAAAAGTGAATTTCGCGCCGGTTGCAGGAGTGACTTACACCGATACGACCGTGCAAAACTCGCAGACCTACTACTATGTGGCGACTTCGGTGGACTCGAGCGGGGATGAGAGCGTCTTCTCCAACCAGATACAGCTGGTTATCCCTTAATCTATAATTTGATTTGGCCGAACATGAGATGGAGACAGATTCGGATGCGTTGTAAACGGCACGAGCGCCGAGCGATCCGTTCCTGAGATGGAAGAGTCAACTGGAGGATTTGTGAAGATGAAATCGTTGCAGGAAATATACGCGCCCTTGATACCGACCTCCTCCCGTCCCGCAAAGGCGCCTTCCCATATCTCCGGACGCCGGAGAGCAATTATAGAGAAGCTGTTGCTCGTCGCGCTACTCTGCCTGGCGCTGCCGTTCTTGGCGCAGGCGCAAGCCAGCGATCCGCTCGCTCCCGGAAACCAGCCCACGATAGACGAAAACTCCGCGGACTACCCGGCCAATGTCTGGGTCACTGGGCCGCTGGCAAAAGTGCTGCAGAACACGGGCGCGGCCGGGACGGTGAAGTGGGCGATCGTGTATGCGACGCAAAACGAAATCCAAGGATTTCAGATTCACATCAACGCGAATGCCGGCGCGATTTCGAATTACAGCGTGACCATGAGCGATTTGGTGAACTCGCAGACCAGCACGCACATCTCCGCGTCCTCGAACAGCATTGTGGTTTACCGCGAAGCTTACATGGATCTCACCTCGGTATCGAATAGCGCGAGCGTCACCTTTTACAATACGACCGGCTATTATCCGGACATACTAATACCGGCTGTTGATCCGTACTACGGGCAGACAACGAATGCATTCCCGTTCACGATCGCGTCTGGCAACAATCAGAGCGTTTGGGTGGACGTGCATGTGCCGCCGACCGCGCCCTCCGGATATTACAGCGGGACAGCCACACTGAAGACCGGCTCAACGGTCCTCGCGACGCTGCCGGTGGTCTACGCTGTCTGGCAGTGGCCTAACGGTGGGTTTATGCCGTCCACGTCTTCGTTGCCGTCGTACAATTCCACTCAATGGGCGGATATGTGTGTCCAGGCCTACGGAAGCTATTCCGCGTGCGGAGCGTGGCCGGGAGCAGCCGGCAATCCGGATACAGGGGTAACGCTTTCCATCGAAGATTTCACCACCATCATGCTCGATCATCGGATTAGTTCACCCAATCCTGCCTATCCTCCTCCCTCAGCTAATTTGACTGCCTTCGAAACAAATTTCGGGCCGGCCTTTAACGGAACTGCGCCGACCCTTCTCAGCGGCGCAAAGCTGACTTCCGTAGTATATG
>JBAVQT010000188.1:0-8593 GCA_049694295.1 Candidatus Acidiferrales bacterium | reverse complement strand
ACCGTCGAGGCGATTGCGCGGCTCAAGCGAAATATCTGGGTGGCGTTCCAAGGAAACCGGGATTTTCGCGCCGCCCTCGAACGCATCATGCAGCAGTTCAACGGAAAAAAGGGCGAAGCCGCTTCGTTCCGCCAACTCGACTCGCTGCTCGCCCGGCAGGCCTTTCGCCTGGCCGATTGGCATACCGCGTCGCGCGAGATCAACTACCGCCGGTTTTTCGACATCAGCGATCTGGTGGGATTGCGCGTCGAGGATCCCGCCGTGTTTGCCGCGCGCCATGCCTCCACGCTGTCTCTCATTGCAGCCGGCAAAATTTCCGGCCTCCGCGTGGATCACGTTGACGGCCTGCTCGACCCGCTCGGTTTTCTTGAGAGCCTCGCTCGACAGGACTTCGGCGTCTACACCGTGGTCGAAAAAATCACTTGTGGTCCCGAATCGCTTCCGCAAAATTGGCCGGTCGCAGGGACGACCGGCTACGACTTCCTGAACGCCGTGAATGCCCTGTTCGTTCAGCGCGCCGGCCGCAAGCGCATCGAAGCGGATTATCGGCAATTCGCGCGCATCAAGCGAACCTTTGCGGAAACCTGGCGCGCGCGCAAAAAGCAAGTGATGAAGGATCTCTTTTCGGCGGACCTCGATCTGCTGGTCTATCGCCTGGGGGCGGTGGCCGCTCTCGATCCCGAGGGACGCGATATTCCGATGGCGGAGCTGCGGCGCGCTTTGGCCGAGGTCACGGCCGCGCTGCCAATCTATCGCACTTATTATCGCGACCCCGGCGTCAGCGGCGGCGAGCATCAGGAACCGCCGGCATTGGACCATTTTTTTCTGCAGCGCGCTTTGCGGACCGCCCGCGCGGAATTGTCAGCAAGCGACGCTACACCGGACGCCATTGCTTTTCTCCAGCGCGTTCTGCTGGCCGAGCTCCCGCTGGATGGCGATCTCCGCAACCAAACCTGGCTGGCATTCGTGCTGCGCTGGCAGCAATTCAGCGGCGCGGTGATGGCCAAGGGCCTGGAAGACACCACGCTTTTCATTCATCACGGCTTGATCTCGCTCAACGAAGTTGGCGGCAATCCTTTCCGCGAAAGACTTCGCTTCAACGTGAATGAGTTTCACCGCTTCAATCGCCGCTCGGCCGCCGAGCATCCCCACACCCTGCTGGCCACCTCCACTCACGACACCAAGTGGAGCGAAGACCTTCGTGCACGCATCAACGTGATTTCCGAGATGCCGGCCGAGTGGAATAAATCTATGCGCGATTGGTCGGCTCTCAATCGCCGGCACAAAACTTTGCTCGAGGGACGCGTCGTCCCCACTCCTAACGAGGAAGTGCTGCTCTACCAGGCGATGCTGGGCACTTGGCCGATCGAGGGTGTTGACCCCGATTGTCTCCGCAGGCGATTGCAGCAGTTCCTGATTAAGGCCGCTCGCGAGGCCAAGACCAACACCAGCTGGACCTCACCCAACGAGCGCCACGAGGAAGCTCTGCGAAAATTTGTGGTCTCCGTGGTGGCCGCCCACGGCGAGAATGAGTTCTCGTCGAGCTTCTGTTCGATGCTCCGCAAAATTGCTTTCGCCGGCGCTTGCAATTCCTGCTCGCAAGCGCTGCTGAAGATGACCTGTCCCGGCGTTCCCGATTTCTATCAGGGCAGCGAACTCTGGAATTTCGCGCTCACCGATCCCGATAATCGCCAGCCCGTGGATTTTCCCCGGCGCATCAAACTTTTGGAAGAGTTGCAGGCCTACGACGCGCCAGACGCAGCGGCGCTCTGCCGGGAATTGCTCCGCACCTGGCAGGACGGCCGCCTGAAGCTCTACACCACCATGCGCGTGTTGCAATTTCGCCGCGAACGCCCGGAACTGTTTCGGCGCGGCAGTTATCTTCCACTGCGAGCCTCCGGAATGCGCGGCGGAGATGCTTGCTGCTTCGCGCGCAACAATCGGGATGAATGGATCGTCGTAGCCGTTCCAAGATTTGCCCGCAATTTAGCCGCTCGCTCGCCGGCGGGCGCGGCCGAGGCGCGCTGGCAAGGGCATGTCGCGCTCCCGGCGCGAGCGCCATCGGCGTGGAAAAATCTGTTCACCAACGAAACGTTAGTCGCCGCCGGAGAGGGCAACAGGCATCTGGATTTTGCGGAAATTTTCGGCCAGCTTCCGTTCGCGGCTTTGATTTCGACGCCAGTTGTGCCCAGTGGCAAGTGAGTGAAAAAAAAGGCAGGCCGCGCCATCGGCCCAGCCTGCCGAAAATCTCCTGAATATGACGCGCGAAAATCCCGCCACGAAGTTTCAGCGCGAATCTCGCCGTTAACTTCCTGAGCGCCCCGCCACCAGCAGCACCACCCCGCCGATCAGCGCGATTCCACCAAGAATTGGCGGCAATGGGATGGTCTTGTGCTCCGTGGTCGATGCTTGAATCGGGCCGAGATCGATCACCTTCTTGTGGGTGGTATAGGTAATCCCCTGATAGGCCAGCGCGATCACGCCCAGAACTATCAGCAGGATTCCAATCATGCTAGCCGTTTTCATTCGGTTTCTCCTCAGGTTTGCGCCAGCCGGAATGGAAATTCCATGTGCGCGACGTGCTACAACATTTCAATCGTCTTCGCTCGTCGCACCAGTCCGGAGACCAGCGATACCAGGAAGAGGATAATAAAGACGAAGAAGAGCACCTTCGCGACTTCGGCGACCGCCATCGACGCTCCCCAAAATCCCCAGATGGCCGCAATCAGCGCCCCAATCAAATATGCAAGTGTCCAGCGCAGCTTGAGTTCTCCTGGGCGGGCCTCTCGATCCCGATCCATCTGCTGGTCGGAGGTGCCCCGTGCCTGCAATACTTCTAAAGCAGGGGTGCCCCGGCCACAATACAGCTAATCCTTTATGCTCCATCGGACGATGTGGTAGCGTGGATTCCGTCGCCGGTGGCTCGGCTCGGGCGTTTTCGCCCCGAGCGAAACGCGAATCTGTTCGGCGAATTGCGCCGGTCGCTGCCTAATGCGCGGGTACCGGGTTCTTCGCCCCCGGACTCAGGCTTCCTCGGTATTTCTTCTGCCTAGGATTTGCGGTCTGCTAGAGGCGCGCGGAATCCTCCGCAGGAGGCTTCGATGAACTGGGATCAGTTTGAAGGTAAGTGGAAGCAATCGAAGGGCCAGGTAAAAGAAAAGTGGGGCAAGCTGACCGACAGCGACTTGGACGTGATCGAGGGACGCAGGCAGCAGTTGGTCGGCAAAATCCAGGAGCACTACGGCATCGCCAGGGAAGCCGCGGAGCAGCAGGCGGATGCCTTCGTGAAGGAACTGCAATCCGAAGATGCTCAGGAACACCGCAAAGCTAAAAGCCATCGCGCCGGGCGCACCTAAGACTGCATCGCATCGCCGGCCGCGCTCGAGACATCCGGGACGAATCGCGCTTTTTTGCGGCGGTTCGTCCCGCACATTCCAAGGAGAAAATTGAAAATGAAGCGTTCAAGTTCATCCCCAGACGGCCAGAACGAAAGCTCGCGCAAGGAAGCGTCGGCGAATCCCGCCAAAATTTCTCGCAAAGAATTGATCGAGCTTCTCAACGAAGATTTGGCGCGCGAATACCAGGCCATCATCTCCTACGTGGTCTATTCCCAGGTTCTCAAGGGCGCTGAGTACATGAACATCGCCGGCGAATTGGAAAAGCACGCGCATGAGGAATTGCAGCACGCCCTCACGCTTTCCAATCAGATTGATTATCTCGGCGGCATGCCCGCCGTGCATCCCAAGCAAGTTCGCACTTCCGAGAAAGCGCGAGACATGCTGCGCTTCGACCTCGACAACGAGACCGAGACCATCCGCAATTATCGCGACCGCATCCGCCAGTGCGACGCGCTCGGTGAATATGCCATGGCCGAACACATTCGCGAGATTCTCATGCAGGAACAGGACCACCAGATCGCCCTGGCCACCGCCCTGGGTGAAGACGTCCCGGTAAATCACTGAAGCATTTCAAACGGCGGCTTTTCGCAGCGCGCGAGAGCAGGCCCGCGACGGGCGCGGTTTCAGCGCCCCCGGTGCATCTGGAGGGCGTCGGCTGCCCGCTGTTTTCGCCAGCCGCAGCGCCCTTCGGCGCTCGCTGCGATTTGACCTCCTCGTCCGTCCCTGCTGTCCCGCTCGCCCGCCATGGTACCCCCGTTCCATTTATCAATTCGCCTGTCGTGCGGTATCTTCATCGCGATCGCCCGATCTCTCACGGTAAAATACAAAAGGTGTCTCCTCGATGAAGCTTTCTCGGTCTTCCATTTTCATACTCAGCGCCTGGGTCTTTTTTGTCGGCGGCTACGTGCTCGCGACGGCCGTGATCCCGCACGGCATGGCGCGGGCTACCGTTGGCTATCTCTTCGCCTGTCTGGTGGCACTTTTCGCCAACGCCTGTCTGCTCTGGAACGCGGCTTCGCCCTACCGCCGGCGCAACGCATTCTGGATGCTGCTCGCTTTGGGATGCACCTTGTGGCTGGCCGGCATTCTCGTTTCCACTTACGAAGATCTCGAGCTGCACCACTCGTTTGCCAGCCCGTTTCCCGGCGACCTCCTGTTCTTCTTGCATATTGTTCCCTTCATCGCGGCGCTCGCCCTGGTGCCCCACGCCAGAAAAATGCGCGAATTGCTCCGCTTCGGCTTCGTGGACCTGCTTCTTCTCTCCGTGCTCTGGCTTTACGTCTATATTTTCGCGGCCATGCCCTGGCGCACGGTCGCCTATAGCCCCGAACTTTTCCGCGTGCGCGATCTCGAAGCCTACATGATCGAGAACTTGGTGGTGGTGCTTGGCTTTGGCATCCTCTTTTTGTGCGCCCGGGGATCCTGGCGCGTGATTTACGGTCATCTGTTTGGCGCTTCGGCGCTCTACAATCTCGGCGTCATCGCCGCTGCGGCGCCGCATCGCCAGGGCGAAGTCCGCTGGGGCGATCTTTCCTTCGCGCCGATTCTGGCGGCGTTTGTCTGGTACGGCGCGGCGGGAATCGTGGCCCGCCAGAATCCTCCCGATGCCGTCAAGTTGCCGCCGGAGGAGGAGTCTCTGCCGTCTCTCGATACGCAGTGGCCCATGCGCGTGGCCATGCTGGCCGTCTTGGTTTTGCCGTTGCTCGCCGGATGGACCATGTTTGTCAGCCAGGTGCCGCCCGCCGTTCGCGATTTCCGATTGCTGGCCACGCTCGCCGTGATGCTGGTGGGCGGCGGCCTGGTCTTTTTCCGCCAGCATCTGGTCTATCAGGAGCGTTCCGCGCTGGTGCGCGAGCTTTCCGCGTCGCTCGACAACGTCAAACGCCTGCAAAGTCATTTCGTGCAATCCGAGAAACTCGCGTCGCTCGGTCAGCTTGCCGCGGGCGCCGCGCATGAGATCAATAATCCCCTCACCGCGATCATGGGCTACGCCGATGTTCTCACCGTCGAATATCCGCCTCCCTCGCGCCCCAACACTATCGGCGAAAAAATCCGCGAGCAGGCCCGGCGCACCAAGGATCTCGTCAATAATCTTTTGAGTTTTGCGCGCCAGGTGCCCGCCGAGAAACAGCTGCTCGATCTCAACACCGTCTTGGCAGGCGCCGTGCAGCTTCGCACCCTCGATCTCCGCGAGAAAAATATTCGCATCGAGTTGGAAAGCCACAGCGTTCTCCCCGCGGTGCGCGGCGATCCCAATCAGCTCCTCCAGGTCTTTTATCACCTCATCAGCAACGCCGTGGATGCCATGGATACGAGCGGTGGAGGCGTCTTGCTGATTCGCGCGCTTCGCGAGCGCGATCTGGTGATCATCGAATTTTCAGACACCGGTCCGGGCCTCGCCGAACCCGACAAAGTTTTCGATCCCTTCTACACCACCAAGCCGGTCGGCAAAGGCACCGGCCTGGGCTTGAGCATTTGTTACGGCGTGATGCAGGAGCATGCCGGGCGCGTCTCCTGTTTCAATCGCGCCGAGGGCGGCTGTACCTTTCGGCTCGAGCTTCCCGCCATTCTGGCTATGTTTCCGCAGCCTGCGCCCCCGCACGCCCCCGTTTCTTCGCGATAGCCCGCTCCGGCCGCTATTCCGGCTCGCGCGCCCCGTGTGCTACAGTCTCGATTCCATGGATTCTCCCGCTATCGTCACCGAAGCCCTCACTCGCACCTTTGGCTCGCTCGTCGCGGTTCAGGACGTCTATCTGCGCGTCGCGCCCGGCCAATTTTTCGGATTTCTCGGCCCCAACGGCGCCGGAAAATCCACCACCATCAAGATGCTCACCGGGCTTCTCGCACCATCGGCCGGCAGGATTCAGGTGCTGGGCCGCGATCTGGGCGTCGATTCGGTCGAGATCAAGCGTCAGATCGGCGTGGTCCCCGAGGGCATGGCTCTGTTCGGCCGCTTGACGGGCATGGAGTATCTGAATTTTGTCGGCCGCATGTACGGTCTCGATCGCTCGATTGCCGCCAGCCGCGCCGCCGAGCTGCTCGATTTCATGCAGCTCGCCGACCAGCCCAAGACCCTGGTAACCGACTACTCGCACGGCATGCAGAAAAAAATCGCGCTCGCCGCCGCCGTGATTCACGGCCCCAAAGTGCTCTTTCTCGATGAGCCTTTCGAGGGCGTCGACGCCATCGCCGCCGGCACTCTGAAATCCATGCTGCAGCGCATGATCGCGCGCGGCGCCACGATTTTTCTCACCTCGCACGTTCTCGAAATCGTCGAACGCCTTTGCAGTCACGTCGCCATCATTCACAAAGGCCGCCTCGTCGCGCAGGGCTCTCTCGAAGAACTTCGCGCCGGCGTTGAATCCCAGGCTGCCGCGCTCGCTTCGCCTGATTCGCCCGGGGTCAGGCCTCTCGCACCAGGCCAAAAACTTACTCTCGAGGAGATTTTTCTCCGCATCGTCGGCGGCGCTCGTCCCGATGACCGGGAGCTTTCATGGCTGAGCTGACCGCGCCGCACCCCACGCGGTCTCAGATTGCCGCCATCGCCAGCCTCCGTTGGCAATTGTCCGTCAACTCATTGCGCACTCTCCGCGGCCGCCTCGAACTGGTCTCCCGCATCTTCACTTTTATCGGCTTCAGCGTCCTTGCGTTCGGCGGCTCGGTGGGCTGCGCCTTCGCGGCTTGGTATCTTGTTTCGCACGACAGAATCGAATTTCTCGCGATTCTCTTCTGGCTGATTTTTCTTTTCTGGCAGCTTTTCCCGCTGGTGGCCACGGCCTTCACCGAAACCACCGACTCCTCCAATCTGCTGCGCTTTCCGCTTTCTTTCCGCGCGTATTGCCTCATTCGATCTGCGTATAGCGCGTTCAGCCCCTCCGTCGCCATCGGCGCCGCCTGGATTCTGGCCATCGCCATCGGCATCATCGTCGCCAAACCCACTCTGTTTCTCTACGCGATCGTCCTTGCCCTCCTGTTCGTCCTTTTTAATCTACTGCTGGGCCAGATGATCTTCGCCTGGCTCGAACGCTGGCTGGCTCGCCGGCGCACCCGCGAGCTCATCGGCATCCTCGTTTTCGTGCTGATCATCGCTCTCCAGTTCATCGGTCCGGCCATGGGCCGCTTCGGCCATGCCGCTGGCAAAAATATGACTCGCGCCGCCGGGCAGGCCATTCCCATCGAGCGCCTTCTGCCGCCTGGACTCCCTCCCGCGATTCTGGCCCGCGCCGCGCACTCGCAATACGCCTCCGCCGCTGGCGGCTTGCTTCTTTTCGCCGCGTATACGCTGGTGATTTTCTGGCTTCTCCGCATCCGGCTGCGCGCCGAGTTCGCCGGCGAAAATCTCAGCGAAGCCGCCGCTCGAGTCTCCCCCCCTGTGAAGAAATCCGCGGCTCGCGAGGGTTGGTCCGCCGGCGGATTGCCCGGTCCGGTCGCCGCCATTCTCGAAAAGGAATTTCACGTCCTTTCCCGCAGCGGCCCAGTCCTTTTCACTCTGGTTATGCCGGTGGTCATCCTGCTCATCTTCCGCTTTGGAGCAGCCGGCGCCATGCAAACCACTAAGTTTCCGTTCCACGCCCTCGAGTTCGCATTTCCCATTGCCGTCGCCTACGCATTCCTGGTGCTCACAAATTTGATCTACAACAATTTTGGCTCCGAGGGAGTTGGCGTGCAGTTCTATTTCGTCTCGCCCGTTCCCCTTCGCGAGGTGTTCTTCGCAAAAAATCTCACCCACACCCTGCTGGCGCTGATCGAGACCGCCCTCATTTGGGTCGGCGTGGCGTGGCTCTTCGGCCCTCCTTCTGCCATCGTCGCACTGGCCACGCTGGCCGCGCTCCTTTTCGTGCTGCCTGCGAATTTCATGGCCGGCAATTTTCTCTCCATCTTCATGCCGAAAAAAACCGATTCGGCCGCCATGGGCCGCCAGCGCCTGCCCACCGCCGCCGTGATGGCCAGCATGGGCACGCACGCTTTTCTTTTCGGTATTTGCGGCCTCACCCTGTTTCTCACCAGCCGCTTTGGCCTGCTCTGGTTGTCTATCGTCATTTTTATCGCGCTCGCGGCGATCTGCTGGTTCATCTACGCGATGCTTCTCGGCCGTTGCGCCACCGTAGCCCTGGACCGCCGCGAAACTCTGATCGCCGAGCTTTCTCGCGCCTCGTAGCTGGCCCGCGCGCTCGCAGGTGTAATATGTCCCGGCA
>JBAVQT010000187.1:0-2568 GCA_049694295.1 Candidatus Acidiferrales bacterium | reverse complement strand
CGTCGAGACACTCGTCTGACGCGCAGGGTTCAGCAGTCAGCGGCAAATAACGCGAAAAACGACTGGCAGCTAGCGTCCGGCGCGGCTTCCGAACCACCTCACGCCGATGCTGCCGCAGCTTCCTCGTCGCCCGCGTGATGCGGTTTGTGCGCGGCGATCACTTTCTCCGCAATTTCCGCCGGCACGAAATCGTAATGCGAAAACTCCATCGCATAGCTGCCACGCCCCTGCGTCATCGAAATGAGCTCGTTCGCGTAGCTGAGCATCTCCGAGAAGGGCACCTGCGCTTTGATCACCACGCTTCCCGTGCGCGCCTCGCTGCCGCTAATGCGCCCGCGCCGCGAGCTGAGATCGCCCATCAGATCGCCCGAATACTGGTCGGGCGCGTAAACCTCCACGTGCATGATCGGCTCCAGCAGCGCCGGCCGGGCCTGCTTCATGGCCTCCTTGAATGCCAGCGACCCGGCAATGCGGAAGGCCATATCGCTCGAATCCACGTCGTGATATTTGCCGTCATAAAGGCTGGCGCGAAAATCCACCACCGGGAAGCCAGCCAGAAAACCGCGCTCGGCCGACTCGCGAATGCCTCGCTCGACCGAGGGAATCCAATTTTTTGGAATCGCGCCGCCGAAAACATCGTCCACGAACTGGAAGCCGCTGCCGCGCGTGAGCGGCTCCATCTTGATCCGGCAGACCCCGAACTGGCCGTGTCCGCCGGTCTGTTTCTTGTGTTTGCCTTCCGCGTCGGCCTTGCCGCGAATCGTTTCGCGATAAGGCACTTTGGGCGGATGCAGCGTCAGCTCCACGTGATAGCGCTTGCGTAGCTTAGCGACCACGACTTCGATATGCTGCTGCCCCGAGCCGCTCAAAAGAAATTCCTTGGTCTGCGGATCGCGGCCGAAGCGCAACGCCGTATCTTCTTCGAGAATCTTGTGAATCGCGGTGCCGATCTTGTCTTCGTCGGCGCGCGTTTTCGGCTCGATGGCAAAGGTGATGGCGGGTTCGGGCAGTCGCGCCGGCGGATAGAAAATGGGCGCGGCGCGGTCGCCCAGCGTGTCGCCGGTCAGCGTGTCTTTCAGCTTCGCCACCGCGCCGATATCTCCGGCATGTAGATCGGCCACCTCCGCCGCGGTCTTGCCTTGCATCACCTGCACGTGCTGCAGCCGCTCCTGCGAATTGCGGTTGAAATTTCCGAGTGTGGCGTCGTTTTTAAGCACGCCGGAAATCACTTTGAAATACGAAATTCTCCCGGCGAAAGCGTCGGCGATGGTCTTGAAAACGAAAATCGAGACCGGCTCGGAATCGGAAATCTTGCGCTCCGCGATTTCGCCTTGATGGTTCGGGGTGGCATGGCCGCTGACTTTCGCGCGATGGGCCGGCGATGGAAAAATTTCGACCAGGAAATTCAGGATGGCGTCGGAGCCCACTCCATGCAGCGCCGAGCTGAGCATCACCGGAAAGATTTTCTTTTCCAGCACTTCCTCGTGGATGCCTTTTTTCAGATCTTCGACCGGCAGCGTCCCTTTTTCGAAGAACTCCTGCATCAGATCGTCCTCGCCCTCGGCCACCAGCTCCACCAGCGCTTCATGCGCCGCCTTGGCGCGCTCGGCCAGCGCGGCGGGGATTTCTTCGATCTTGGCTTTGCCGTCGCCATCGGCCGCGTAGAAGAGCGCTTTCATGGTGACCAGGTCCACCACTCCTCGAAATCCCTTTTCCGAGCCGATGGGAAGTTGGATGGGAATCACCCCGCGCCCGAAGACGTTCTGCAGCGATTCGAGCGCGCGATCGAAGCTGGCGAGCTCGCGGTCCATCCAGTTGATTACGAACGCACGAGGTTGGTCGTACTCCGTGGCGTAGTCCCACACTTTCTCGGTCATCACCTGCACGCCCGCCACCGCGTCCACCACGATCAGCGAGGCATCGGCGGCGATCAGCGAGGCTTTCGTTTCGTTGATGAAGGTGGAATAACCCGGCGTATCCAGGAAATTGATCTTCGTTTTTTCGCTGCGGCCCGGCGGGGTCCATTCGGCGTAGGCCACGCCGGTCTGAATCGTAATCTTGCGCGCTATTTCCTCTTCATCCCAGTCGGTGATGGTCGAGCCGTCGCTGATCTTGCCAAGACGCGGCGTCATCCCCGCTGCGTACAGCAACGACGACACGAGCTGGGTTTTCCCCGTGTCGCCGTGGCCGACAATGCCCACGTTGCGAATTCCATCGGTCGCGTAAGACTTCATGTGTCACCTCTCGTTCAAGGAGTCTCCAGACGAAGCGGCATCGCGGCCGCCTCCGGGAAAAAAATCGGAGCGCGCCCGGACGCGCGGACAAAGGCGCGGCTCAAGAGCGCAGCAGCATCGGCAGGGATTTCGCGAACGGAAATTTGCGGAGAACAAATCGTGCTGTGCGAACGATCGAGCATCACCACGCCGCCCCCTGGCGGTTGCGCGCGATGGCCTGCAGGCTAGCGAACCCGGCTGGGCCGGGTTCCGAAGCCTCTAAAAGCGGGATGCTAGCACACGCTTCGGCGGTGATTCAATTCGCCGGTCCAAATCTCGCTCGAAGCGATGGCAA
>JBAVQT010000186.1:0-3943 GCA_049694295.1 Candidatus Acidiferrales bacterium | reverse complement strand
GGGGGGAAAGGCAATGCGCAAGGGGAAGAATTTCTATTTTTCGCTATTGTTGGCCGGAATTTTCGCCACGACGGCGGCCGCGCAGGCACAGACGGCCAATTCAGCCGCGCCACAGCCCGCAGTGCAAAACGCAGTGCCTACGGGTGCGCCGGTAACGACCGTGAATCAAGCGGTGGACCGGGTGATCGCGCGGGAGCATGACGAAGTGGCGACCATACGCCACTACAGCCCGATCATCGAGACATATATCCAGGAAATGAAGCCGGACGACCAGATGGGAGTGGTGCCGGTGAAGGATCACTATTTTCTGGGGCAGGCGGACCTGGTGAAGGGCATCGTGGACCGCTCGATGATCTCGAAAAAGAAGAATGGGAAATGGGACGCTTTCAATCCTCTGTCGCATATGGACGAGGTGTTCGGGTCGGACTTCGTGCCCGAAGGCTTCCTGCAGATGATTTACATCGACGCGAACGGATTCGACCGCTCGCACTATTCTTTCGAGTACGTGCGGCGGGAATTCGTGGGGTCGGTGCGCTGCGTGGTGTTCGACGTCTCGCCGCTGCCGAAATCGGGCAAGGGGCGCTTCAAGGGCCGCATCTGGGCGGAAGATCAAAACTACACGATCGTGCGATTCAACGGGGTCTACACGCCGCTCTCAGGAATTAACGGCTTCGAACTGCATTTCGACAGCTGGAGACTGAACGTGCAGCCCGGCCTGTGGCTGCCGGCGTACGTTTTCAGCCAGGAATCGGACCAGAAGGATTTTCTGGGGAGCCACATCCGTTTCAAGGCCCAGACGCGACTATGGGGCTATGACCTGAAGAACGTGGGACATGAAAGCGAGTTCACGGAGATGACGATCGATTCTCCGGGATCGCAGGATCAGGTGGCCCAGCCGAACGACGACCGCTCACCGGTGGAAGCCGAGCGCGAATGGCAACACCAGGCCGAGGTGAACGTGCTGGACCGCCTGCAGCGGGTGGGCTTGCTCGCGCCTCCGGGAGAAGTAGACAAGGTGATGGAGACGGTCATCAACAACGTCGAAGTGACCAACAACCTGGACATCGAGCCGGACGTGAAATGCCGGGTGCTGCTGACGGGCACGCTGGAGTCTTTCTCGATCGGGCATACCATCGTGCTGAGCCGCGGACTGCTGGACGTGTTGCCCGATGAAGCCAGCCTGGCGACGATATTGACGCAGGAACTGGCCAACATCATCGTGACGAAACCATCGACGGACCAATGGGGATTCAACGATACGACCAACGTGACCACGGTGGAAGCGCTGCAACACTTCGCATTTCGCGACGACGCGGCGCAAGTGCAAATTGCGAGCGCCAAAGCGCTGGTGTTGCTGAAGAATTCGCCGTACAAAGACAAGCTGGGCAACGCGGGCCTGTTCCTGAAGCAGCTGGACGCAGAGTCTAAGCGGCTGCCGGCGCTGATCAATCCGCACCTGGGCAATCGCGTGGCGCTGTACACGCAGTTGCTGGACAGCGGCCCGGCGCTGGCTCCCGCGAAGCTGGACCAGATCGCGGCACTGCCGATCGGAGCGCGCCTGAAGATGGATCCGTGGAGCGACCGCGTGGAGTTGCTGAAGGCGAAACCGGTGGCTCTGCTTTCGGCGCGCGAAAAGATGCCGTTTGAAGTGACGCCGTTCATGCCGTATCTGACGCGGTACGAGCGTCCGGATACGGGCGCGGCCGGAGATCCCGCGAAAGCGGACGTAGCCAAGAAAGATCCGGCGCAGCCACAACAGCAGCAACAGCAGTAAGATTTATTTCGGCAAGTATTTCCGGCAAGATGGCCCGGCGGCGAGCGGCTAGCTCGCGCCGGGCTTTCTGTTTTTAGGCGCGCGGCGCGGCAAGGGGCGGCTTCCGCCGCCAGCTTCCCTCCACGATTTTTTTGCCGGCGATTACATCCGCCAACTTTGGCTCGCAGCTATCGCATAAATACCGGAGGCAGCGAACTCGGCTTTCCTCAGGGGCTAAAGCCCCATTTGTCGAGTCCTTAGTGTCGGAGCTAAAGCTCCGACCCCCTAGAAACCGTTTGTGAGACAGCCTGTAGTGATATCCCGCCGCAACTCTCTCCAGCAACTTTCTTCAGCAACCTTCTCGAGCGACTTTCTCAGGCAACTTTTTCAGGCAAATCGGTCCGGCAACTTTGACCCGCAACTTTGATTTCAATTTTTGGCTCATTGAGGGACACTCGGGGAGCCATGCCGCGGCAATCGCTGCTTGAATATTTCCAACCGAATTCGCGTTCCGCCGAAGAGATTGCGGTGACGTCGCGAGAGGGATATCGCACGCGGCGATGGAGTTACGCTGAACTGCTGCGAAGCGCGGCGACGATGGAGCGGCGGCTCGGGTCGCATGGGATTGCCAAGGGCGACCGCGTGCTGCTATGGGGCGAGAATTCCGGGGAGTGGGTGGCGGCTTTCCTCGGCTGTCTTTTTCGCGGGGCGGTGACGGTGCCGATGGACGCCATCGCCGATCCTGGTTTTGCGCGACGTGTGGCGCTGCAATCGGGCGCGAAACTGGCAATTGCATCGCGCGCGCTGCTGGGGTCCGCGGCTGAGATGGCGATACCGGCCGAGTGCCTGGACGATTTGCGGAGCGCGCGGGCCGAGGACGGCGCACTGCCGGCCGCAGCGGGCGCGGCGAGGGCTGCGCGGAGCGATCCAGTTGAAATTGTGTTCACGTCGGGAACCACGGCAGAGCCGCGCGGGGTGGTTCTGACGCACGGCAACCTGCTCGCCAATCTGGAACCGATCGAGCGAGAAATCATGCGCTACCGGCGTTACGAGCGCATTTTTCATCCGCTGCGATTTCTCGATCTGCTGCCGCTCAGCCACGTCTTCGGGCAATTGCTGGGGATTTTTTTGCCGCAAATTCTGGGTGGCACCGCGATCTTTCTGGATACACTCAACCCGAACGAAGTGATCCAGGCGATCCGCAGCGAGCGGGTGTCAGTGCTAGTCACGGTGCCGCGGCTGATCGAATCACTGCAAAACCAAATTGAAAGGGACCTGGAAGGGCGCGGGAGGCTGGAAAAATTCGAGCGGAGCTTTCGAGCCGCGGAGCGCCAGCATTTCCTGAAACGCTGGTGGCGATTTCGAGCGATTCGGCGGCGTTTCGGCTGGAAATTCTGGGCGATGATCTGCGGCGGGGCGGCGCTGCCGGCAAGCGCGGAAACATTTTGGACGCGGCTAGGATACGCGGTGATTCAGGGCTACGGACTGACGGAGACAACGTCGCTGGTGAGCTTGAATCATCCGTTTCGGCTCAGCCAGGGCTCGATCGGAAAAGCGGTGGCCGGACTGGAAGTGAAGCTGGCGCCCGACGGCGAAATCCTGGTGCGTGGCGAAAATGTGGCGGCGGGATATTGGAAAGACGCGGGCGTCGAGAGCGTGCTGGATGCGGACGGATGGTTTCACACCGGGGACCTGGGAGCGCGCGACGAGCAGGGCGATCTTTTTTTCAAGGGCCGGCGAAAAAATGTGATCGTCACGCCGGCGGGCTTGAATATTTATCCGGGCGATCTGGAGGCGGAGCTGCGGCGCGAACCGGAGGTTCGAGATTGCGTGGCGATCGGACTGGAGCGCGACGGGAATGCGGAGCCTTGCGCGGTGCTGCTGCTGCGAGGCGGTGCGACGACCGAGGCGATGGCGGGGGCGGCATCAAACGCGGCGAATCGTCCGGCAACCGCGGCACCAAGTCAGGCGAGCCGCGGCGCGGCTGAAATCGTGGAGAGCGCGAACAGCAGGCTTGCGCCGTTTCAGCAGATGCGGCGCTGGATGGTGTGGCCCGAGCAGGATTTCCCACGAACCCCGACGCAAAAAGCGAATCTCGCGAGAATTCAGGAATTCGCGCAGCGACATTTCGCGGGCCATGCGGGGATTGCGGCCGCAGGCGGCGCCGGCGTGCTGGAGACGTTGCTGAAT
>JBAVQT010000185.1:0-1657 GCA_049694295.1 Candidatus Acidiferrales bacterium | reverse complement strand
TGGTCGAAGTACGCGAATACCTTGACCGTGGCGGACGCAGCCCGTTTGGCGACTGGACCGACCGTCTGAACCGGGAGGCGGCAGTCAAGGTGGCGGCGGCCTTGGCCCGCATCCAGCAGGGAAATTTTTCCAGCGCCAAGGGCGTGGGAGCCGGCGTTTACGAGTACCGGATCGATTTTGGCCCGGGCTATCGAATCTACTTCGGCAAGGATGGGGACCGACTGGTCATCCTGGTCGGCGGCGGCACAAAGAAGCACCAGCAAGAAGACATCCGGACCGCACTGGCGCGTTGGCAGGACTACAAAGGACGAAAAGGACCAGGGAGACGACCATCATGACTTTGACACGCGATTTCAAGGAAACGATCCGGGCGCGGGCAAAACGCGACCCTGGTTTTCGCAAAGCGCTACTTCGCGAGGGCATCGAGAATTTTCTTTCCGGCGATGTGGAAACCGGCAAGATCATTCTGCGCGATTTCATCAATGCCACGGTCGGCTTTACGAAACTGGGCAATGTTACCCATCGTTCAGCGAAGAGCCTGATGCGGATGCTGGGCCCTCGCGGCAATCCGCAGGCGCGCAACTTGTTTGAGATTGTGGCCTATTTGCAGCATGCGGAAGGGGTGCGCTTCGAAGTCCGATCCGCGCGCCGTGGTCTGCGATCCAAGGAGCGGCCGCACCGGAGTAGGGACATCGGATCGCTTCCAGCCCGGCGAGGCAATAATCGGCGGAGCCAAGCTTCGCCAAAATGAGGGGTCAACAGGCAGGTTTGGCAGGGACAGGCGTACGGAGGCGGAGCATGCGCAGAATCCACAAGGCGGCGAGAGCCGCTGCGATGTGCTTCAGCGCGTGGCCGGCGGTGATTCCTCCGAGGCGGAAGACCGCGCCATCGGCGCTTTCGAATATTTTGGCCAGCGCGTAGAGGCCGAGAGCGATGATGAAATCGTGGCCGCGTGTGTAACGCGGCGGATAGAGCGCGATCAAGAACAAAATTGCGAGCAACGAGCCGAATTGGGCGAGGGCGTAGGCGCGCAGATCGCCGTGGCCACGCACCTGCGTAAAGCTACAACAAACCACGCTGGCAGCGCCAAAGAGCAAGAGGAACGGCAGCAAGAACAAACCCCATTTCACGCTGACGCGCTCGGCAATCATAGCGGCGACGAGCGAAAGAAAACCTACGGTCATCGGCAGGCGGTCCCAGACGAGCCGCGTGTCATCGGGAGCGAGATGGTAATAGCTCGAGCCGAAGGCAGTGAGCGCGACGCCGAGAAAAAATATGGCATAAGGCCAGCGCTCGCGCGGATCGAGAAAGCGGATGCCGTTTGCAGAGGCATCTCGCAGCAAGGCCCAGAGTCCCAGGGCTCCGACTATCAAGAAGAAAATGTTGGAAAGGACGTTTGCGCCGTTTGGCACACGGAGAATCGCGCGTTGGTCGGCGAAATGGTGATAAGTCTCACTCTGAGGAATTCGCGGAAGGCAGAAAACGGCGACCACTACGGCGGCGAGCGCCGAGAGGAGCAGCCACAAGCGCCACTTCCCCTGGCGATTCACAGGGCCGGGCGCTGGCGGTGGCGTACCAGATCGCGGATGGAGCGTAGGAGGGAGGTCATCTCGGTGGCGGAGGCGGGACGATCGCCGAAGCGGGCGGACTGGTAGAG
>JBAVQT010000184.1:0-2482 GCA_049694295.1 Candidatus Acidiferrales bacterium | reverse complement strand
TCTCCACCCAGTCGCCAGGACGGATTCCATCTTTGCCCATCAGCACGAACCAGCCGAAAAAGCCGACGATGAAATCCTTGCAAGCGACCGTGAGGCCGGCGCCGGCGAGAGCCGCGACCGTGGCGATATTTTGCGGAACGCCGAATATCACCAGAAGGATGAGCAGAAGTCCGGCCAGTTGGACGGTAAAGAGAATGAGCGCGCGAATGGTGTGAAGCTGGCGGCGATCGAGCGCCAGGCTGGCGAAAAAGCGCTGGAGCCATTCGTTGGCGATGAAAACGCAGAGAGCAATCAGGAGCACCCAGCAGGCGGATTTGAGGATGCCATGGAGGAAAGATTGTTTGCGCGCGGTATCGAGGAGTATCCAAGTTGCGTAATTGGTGGCGAGTTGCTGTTCGTCGTCAATGCGCTTGCCGTAGGAGGAAAGAGCTCGTTGGTCCGCAGCGAGATTTTTGACGACGTCCAGCTCGGAAGGCGGCTGAGCAGCCTGGTCCACGGATTCGGGAGAAGCGCCGGCGTCCCGCGCGCCCGGCGTGGCGGCAGCAGAGCCCGGCGAGACTGCCGTGGCGGCTACGGCGGGTTTGGCGGGCGAAGGCGCAGCAGCTGGAGAACCCTGAGGGACGAAATGGTGAATGATTTTCTTCTGGGCTTTTTCCTCGGCTAGCTGCTTGTTGAGCTCGGTGCGCTCCGACATCAGCAACGCGCCGCGCTCCAGAGCTTCCTTCTGCGCCTGGGCCAATTGCCTTTGTTTGCTGCGCACTGAGAGCCATGCCCTGAAGTCGGCGATGACACTCGAAGAATCGGGCGCCTCCGCGGCGGCGGACTGTGCGTTGGTGGCGCCAGACGCTTGACCATTGTCCTTGTGAACCTCGGACGCTTCGTGCTGATCGAGGAGCTTCTGAATGCTGGCATGCTTGTCGCCGCCCGCGAGGATCAGGTCCTGATGAGCGTCCTCGAGATCGTCCTGATCGAGCTCGAACTGGGCCTGCACGAGATCGAGCTGTTGCTGGATGGCGTCATGCTGGGTGGCGCGGGCGGTGGTGAGTTGTTTCTTGAGAGCGTCAATGCGGTCCTGGCCGGCGGCCACGGCGGATTCCGCTTGTTTGATACGAGCGACGATTTTGCGCGTTCTGGGAGTGAGTGGCGCGGGATTTGCCGCGGCGTCCTGCAGCGCGGCGGCAAAAGCGAGATCCACGGAGTGGTCGCCGAGGCGAAGAGCTTCGGCGGCGTACTGCTTTTCAAGGCGCGTGACGGCCAGCGGCTGGAGCTGCTGGGCGGTGTCCAGGGCGTGAGTATCAACGAGGGTGGAGGATTGATTGGAAGCGAGCCATAGCGCGCGAGCGCGGTCGTGATAATCCGCCCAATTGCGAGTGTAAATCACCGCGGCCACAGACGCGAACAGAGTCAGGACCAGCGCGAAAAAAATAATCTTTTGAGCTGTCTTCATCGGATTGGCCTTGATTGCAATTGTAATATGCGCTCTGAGGAGCTGGGGGAGAAAACCACGAAAAGTGTCGCGCTTGGAGTATCGAAACTCGAGCCGCGAGGCCCTGGCTCCCAGCGCTCCGCTTGACGCGGTTAGCGAAGGAAGCAGAGAATCCGGCCATGACGAAAGCGGCAGGCCAGGGCGCGCATCGGGGTCGGCAGACGGAAGCGATTCCGCAAGTGACGGTGAAAGACCGGACGCGCGCCGGCAAAGCGCTGCGCGACAAAGTGCCGCGAACGGCCCAGGCGAAGTGGGAGATGTGGACGGGGCGGCGCGATGCCGCGGAACAAATCGGAGCTGCCACGCGCGGGCTGCTGGCCGAGCTGTTGCCAATTCGCTATATGCGGATGAGGGCGTCGCCGTTTGCTTTCTTTCGAGGATCGGCGGCGATGATGGCCGGCGATCTGGCGCATACGCCGGTCACAGGACTGCGTGTACAGGCGTGCGGCGATTGCCATCTCGCAAATTTTGGAGGCTTCGGCTCGCCGGAGCGCCGGCTGCTGTTTGATATCAACGATTTCGACGAGACGCTGCCGGCGCCGTGGGAATGGGACGTGAAGAGATTCGCGGCCAGCGTGGTGCTGGCGGGGCGTGAACGCGGGCTGCGCGAGCGGGAGTGCGGCGAGGCCGCAAAACTGGGGGCCCAATCGTACCGCACGCACATGCGCAGATACGCGCGGATGCGCGCGATCGAGGTTTGGTATTCGCGCTTGAACGCGTCGGTGCTGATTCGGCGGGCGCACAGCGCCGCGGGGAAAAAACGCTGGGAAACGGCCGAGAACAAAGCGAAGCGGCAAACGGCGGAGCGCGTTCTGCCGTCGATCACCGAAGTGGTGCGTGGACGGCGGCGAATCGTGGACCGCCCGCCAATGGTCTATCATCCGCGGCAAACGCAAAAGTACGAGCGCGAAGTTCGCGATATTTTTCGCGGGTACCGATTGACTCTGCCGGAGGAGCGGCGCGTGATTTTGGATCGCTATCGCGTGGCGGACGTCG
>JBAVQT010000183.1:0-6742 GCA_049694295.1 Candidatus Acidiferrales bacterium | reverse complement strand
CCGCCTGAAAATTCGCCACCACCAGGTCTTCGTTGGTCGAACTCCCCGACGCGCTGTTGTGCGTGATGCCTGTCGCGACCGCCTGCGGTTCGTTGCCCGTCGTCAGATTCGTCACCGGAAAATCCTGCCCGATCGTTCCTCCGATGCTTCCGGAGGGCGCGCCCAGGCTCGCCGAAAACTGCGCGAGTGACACCGGAATACGATCGCCGACGAAAAATGTGGCGGGCTGTCCGTCTTGCGCTCGCAGCAGGATTCGCCTGCCGCTGCGGACCAGCGAAAGCATGGAAGAAAGGCTTGCGCTGGCGTTGGGCATGGTCGCGAGAAACGTGCTCGCGCCGCCGCCGAAAGCCACCAGCGCGGGCACGTTGGGCGTGC
This sequence comes from Candidatus Acidiferrales bacterium, assembly GCA_049694295.1. Taxonomy (GTDB): domain Bacteria; phylum Acidobacteriota; class Terriglobia; order Acidiferrales; family UBA7541; genus Palsa-295. The sequence continues at coordinate 6,367 of JBAVQT010000183.1, read as the reverse complement.
CCGATGCCGTCGCGCCAAATATCGCGGCCAAGACGCTTACCAGTCCCTCAGTCGAATTTTCGGCCTGCTCGATTTGCTGTTTGCTGATCGAATACACCGTGGCGCCTTGCGGAGGCGTAATGCCCATTTGGCGCGCCGACGTGCGATCCACCTGCAAGACCTCGATTTCCAGCACTACTTCTCCCAGCGGTTTTTCGAGATCGTCGATCATGCTCGTCGCGATGGCGATTGCTCGCGGCCCCGCTCGCATGGTCAGCGTGCGGCTGGCGGTATTGAGTTGGGTTCGCGTGATGCCCGCCACTTCGCGCACCAGTCGCGTAATCTCCGTCATCTGGTCGGGCGTCTCCGAGTCGGGCAGCAACACGGTGCGCACGATCGAGGTTTCGTAGTCTTTGCGTTTCTGCGGAGTGTCTTCCGAAACGAAAAAGAGGCGCCGCGTCAGCGGCCGCCAGAATGTGCCGGTGGACTCGCCCAGCAGGTCCATGGTTTGCAAAAAATCCAGATTATCGAAGTGCATGTTGACGCCGCCCGCCCGCATATCCACATCGAACGCCACTTCCACCCCGAACTGCTTGGCGGCTTCTTCATACGCACCCTGCGCATCGCCCCGATAGTCAAACGTCCGCTTCCCCGGCGCGTATTGCAGGCGCACCGGTGCGGCTACGCCTGCCGTGGCCTTCGGCTCGTCGAGTTTCCGCGGCAGCAGCGCGCTCAGCTCGATCAGCCGGTCGTGCAGCACGGAATTGGTGGGGTCGAGCTCCCGCGCGGTTCGCAATTCGGCCAGCGCTTCCACCAGTTGGCCGGAAACTGCTTTTTTTTCGGCGTCGTCCATCTTTGCCTGGACGATCTGGCTACGTGCCATCTCTCGCCGCATCAGATAGTCGTGATTCTCCGGCGCGAAATTCACCGCATCGCTGTAATCTTCAAAGGCCTCTTGCCAGTTCTGGCGCTGTTCCGCGTTCAGCCCCATTTTGTAGGCGGCGTTTGCTTTTTTCGCGTCCGGCTTGAACTTTGGTTCGACGGGCGGAGCTTGGGCATTCTGCGCCGCCGCTTCGCTGCGGCCGGGTGCCCGTGCATAGCAGACGCTCGGCAGGGCAGGGAACGCCAGCGTCGCTGCGAGCGCAGCCATCGCCGCGTAAACGGCCGTTCGCCGGCGCATTCGCTGCCCGAAAATGTGTGCGTTCTGCATGAGCCTTGGCATTGGTCAATGAATCGTTCAGCGATTGATTCAGTCAGCGATCGATTCGGCCAATGGTATTGTACAGCGTTCTCGCACCGGGTCGGCGCGGGCGATAGCTGCCTGCAAATTTCTTGAATTTGCTTGATTTGGGCCGCGGCGCGGCGCTAAACTCGAATACTCAGTTGAAACGTTGTTTCAACTGAGACCCTTATATGCTCTCCGCTCTTCTCGTTGCTCTCCGCGAAGGTGTCGAAGCCGCGCTCGTCGTTGGCATCGTGCTGGTCTACCTGAATCGCACCGGCCGCCGCGCACTCACCGCCTACGTTTGGGCCGGCGTGACCCTCGCCTGCGCCGCCAGTATCGGCGCCGCCGTCCTCCTCCAGCGTTGGCAGGTCAGCGAAGACGGCTTCGAGGGCCTGCTGATGCTTGCTGCCGCCGCCCTGGTGATTACGATGATCGCCTGGATGAATCGCGTTGCACGCAGTCTCCGCAAGGAAATCGAGCAGCGCCTGGAAGCCTACGCCCAGCATTCCAGCCGCGCGGCGGGATGGGGAATCGGCTTTTTCGTCTTTCTAATGGTGCTCCGCGAAGGCGCCGAGCTGGTCTTGATTCTTCGCGCTGTTGAGCTTTCGAGCGCCGGCGTCGCCGTCTGGATTGGCACCGCGCTCGGCATCGGCATTGCCGTGGCCGTCGGTCTGTTCTTTTTTCAGGGAACGCTGCGCATTCCGCTCCATCGCTTTTTTTCCGCCACCACGCTGATCTTGTGGGTCGTCGCGTTTCAATTGGCGCTCACCGGTGTCCATGAAATGAGCGAAGGCCTCTGGCTGCCGTCCAGCAAGTTGGAAATGAGCACCATCGGGCCTATCGTCCGCAACGAGGTTTTCTTCTTTATCGTTATTCTCGGCACGGTCGCTCTGGCGGTCCTGCGCGAATGGTTTGGTGCCCGCAAGCCTCGCGAGGATGCGGGGCTAAATCCCGCCGAACGCCGCATGCGCGAGTGGGACTTTCGCCGCCAGCGCCGCTGGGGATTTGCCGCGGCGATTCTATGCCTGCTGGTCATCTTCACCTTCGCCGCCGAGTTTGTTTACGCCCGGGTCGCGGCTGCGCCTCCTGATGCGCGCCCTTTGATTGCGCAGGCGGGCCAGGTGAGCATCCCGTTGTCCGATCTTGCCGATTCGAGTCTGCACTACTACACGGTCGAGATTGACGGCGCCGTCACGCGGTTTCTCGTCATTCATAAATCCAATGGCGATTATGGCGTGGCGCTCGACGCTTGCCAGATTTGCGGCGCCGCCGGCTATCGGCAGGAGGGGCAGAACATCGTCTGCCGCAATTGCGGAGCCGCGATTTACATTCCATCGATCGGCGAGCGGGGCGGCTGCAATCCCATCGGCGTTCCAGCGCGAATCGAGGGAGGGGAAGTGGTCGTGGACATCGCTGCGCTGCTGAGCGCCGCGTCGACGATCCACACCCACTGATATGTTCGCTCGCCTGGTCGGAGAATCCTTTCGCCGCAATCCGCGCCGTAAAATTCTGACGGCCGCAGCTCTCGTCGTTGGCATGGCCGTGGCCACTGCCACACTCACCGTGGCTCTCGAAGTGGGCGACCGCCTGGCGCGAGAATTTCGCGCCCTCGGCGCGAATCTGGTGGTCACGCCGCAATCCGATACGCTGCCCGTCGAAATTGGCGGCGTGGATTACCGCCCGGTGAACGAAGGCGCCTACCTTAAAGAAGCCGACCTCGGCAAGCTGAAGATGATCTTCTGGCGCCACAACATTCTCGGCTTTACTCCCTTTCTCGATGTTCCCGCGTCGATTTCCGGCGCCCAACAAGTGAACACCACCATGATCGGCACATGGTACGACCACGAAGTGCCGGTGCCGGATGGCACCACGTTCAAGACTGGCATCTCGGTGACGCATCCTTCGTGGAAAATTCAAGGTCGATGGTTTCGTGATGGAGCGAATGAGGCCGTCATCGGCGCCGCGCTGGCTGCGGCTGATCCCAATGAGTTTGGGATCGGTCGGAGCATAAACGTCGCGCGAAGCCAAATCTCGCAGTCGCTGCTGACGCTCCAAATCACGGGAATCGTTTCCAGCGGTGGAACGGAAGACAACGCAATCCTCGTGCCGCTCTCCGTCGCGCAATCATTTTCCGGACATCAGGGCCAATTCCGACAGCTTTTCGTCAGCGCCCTCACCAAGCCTGCCGACGCGCTTTCCGAGCGCGATCCCGCCACCATGACCGATGCCGAGCGCGACCGCTGGTATTGCTCGCCCTACATCACTTCCATCAGCTCGCAGATTCGCACCGTGCTGCCGGGCACCGACGTTCGCGCCATTCGCCGCGTGGCGGATACCGAGGGCCGCATCCTTTCGCGCGTTGGCACGCTGCTGTGGATCGTCACTATCGCCGCGCTTCTCGCGGCCGCTCTGGCCGTCGCAGCCACTTCCGCCGTCACTGTGCTCGAGCGCCGCGCCGAAATCGGTGTGATGAAGGCGCTGGGCGCCGCGAATTCGCTGGTCGCTTCGATTTTTGTTGCCGAGCAGGTATTGCTCGCTATCCTGGGCGGGATTGTCGGCTTTGTCGGAGGAATTGGACTCGCCCGAGTCCTGGGCGCCAGTGTCTTCGGCTCGCCCGCCGCCCCGCGCCTGATCCTTTTGCCTGTCATCCTGGGACTTGCAGCAATCGTCGCGATCCTGGGCAGTCTCGTCCCGCTTCGCCGCGCCGCGCGTTTCCAACCCGCGCCGATCCTGAGGGGCGAATAATGTTTGCGCGATTGTTGTTTCAGTTGCTGCGCGGCAGCCGTGGGCGTTTGGTGGTCGCGTTCGTCGCGCTGGTCAGCGGTGCGGCCGTGATTTCCGCGCTCCTCAATCTCGATCTCGACATCAGCCGCAAACTCTCGCAGGAATTTCGCACGCTCGGCGCAAACATCGTGATTGCTCCGGCCTACGCAGGTCAATCGGCTGGCGGCGCTTCCTCTGCGGCGCCAACGCTGGATGAATCCGCGGTGATCCCCGCGGTGGCCCGCTCGCGCACTCCCAGCGTCGTCGCGGTTGCTCCTTTTCTCTATCTGATCGCGCATGTGGGCGATACGCCGGTGGTACTCGCTGGAACCGCGCTGGACGAATTGCCGAAGCTTGAGCCGGCCTGGAAAATCGCAAGCCGCGCTGGCGGAAATCGAGTCGCCGTCGGTGCCTCGAATCCCTGTATCGTCGGACGCAATGTTGCGCAGCGCCTGCGCCTTGCGCTCGGCGATTCTCTCGACCTCGAGTATCAGGATCGGAAGCAGTCGTTTTCAATCGCTGCCATTCTGGATTCGGGAGGCCCGGAAGATAATCAGATTTTTGCCGCGCTGCCGGCCGTCCAGCGGCTTGCCGGCCTGCCCGGCGCAATCGGACTGGTGCAAATCAGCGTGGCGGGTTCGCCAACCGTCATCGCGGCATATATGCACGCGCTCGCCGCTGTTCTGCCGCAATTTGAAGTGCGCCCGATTCGCGAGGTCACCGAAGCGGAAGGCGATCTGCTCGGCCGCATTCGCCTGCTCGTGGTTTCCATGGTACTCCTGATCTTGATTCTCACCGCCCTTTGCGTTCTGGCCACCATGGCCGCGCTCGCTATGGAGCGTCGCGCGGATGTTGGTTTGATGAAAGCGCTGGGCGGCTCGATCACCCGCATCGTCTCGTTGTTTCTCGCCGAAGTTGGCGTGCTCGGCGCGGCGGGCGGCCTGATCGGTTGGGCCGTGGGAACGGTGCTGGCATACTGGATGGGGCGGCGCGTGTTCGGCGCGGCCATTTCCGTGCGCTGGGAAATTTTTCCGATCACCATTGTGTTGATGACCCTGGTCGCGATGGCCGGCGCCGCGCCGCTGCGGCTGCTGGGCCGCGTAAAGCCTGCGGCGATTCTGCGAGGAGAATAGTGGCGAAGGTCGTCCAAATCGAAAATCTCCACAAGCATTTCGGAAATCTCCGCGCTCTTGACGGAATCACCTTCGACGTGGAAGAGGGCGAATGGATCGCCATCATGGGTCCTTCGGGTTCCGGCAAGACCACGCTCATTAATATTCTTGGCGGTCTGGACACGCCGACTTCGGGCCACGCCCTGGTAGCTGGCGCCGACGTGGCGCGTCTCGATGAAGCGGGCCTTACCCGTTTTCGCGCCGAGAAGGTCGGTTTTATCTTCCAGCAATTTCATCTGGTACCGTACCTCACCGCGCTCGAAAACGTGATGCTCGCCCAGTATTTTCACAGCACTACTGATGAAGGCGAAGCGCGCGAAGCTCTAGCGCGTGTCGGACTCGCCGACCGCACCACGCATTTGCCCGCGCAACTTTCCGGCGGCGAGCAGCAGCGCGTGGCCGTGGCCCGCGCCTTGATCAATCATCCCAAGCTGATTTTAGCCGATGAGCCTACCGGCAACCTCGACGAAGCCAACGAGGAAATCGTTATCGGCCTGTTGCGCCGGCTCCACGCCGAGGGACACACCGTCTTGATGGTCACGCACGATCCTTCCATCGGCAACCTCGCCGACCGCCGCATCGAATTCGCCCACGGCCATTTGGCGCAGATCACTTCGCCCACCGCCGAAGATGAAGTGCAATTCGATCATCTCCTCGAACAAGTTTGGATCTGCCGCGAAGAGGGCGTGGCGCCCGTGCTCGAACGCATTCGCGAGCGTTCCGGCCAGGATCCCGCGCGCGTGATTGCCCGGTTGCACGATCTTGGCCTGCTCGACGTCCACAACCGCCAACTCGCTCTCACCCAGACGGGTCAGAGTCGCGCGCGCGATATCGTGCGCCGCCGCCGGCTGGCCGAGCGCCTGCTCACGGACACCTTCTCGATTTCCGAAGCCGAATCCGCCGCCGATTCGCACGCCTGTAAATTCGAGCACATCATCAGCCCTGAGCTCGATGCCCGCATCTGCACCTTTCTCGGTCATCCGGACACCTGCCCGCACGGCAATCCCATCCCGCCCGGCGCTTGCTGTCCCGCCCGCTGACGGCCTCCGCGTCATCTCTGCTAAAATGGTCTGCGATGCCGTTGCCACTTGATCCCCGGAATAAACCTGCAAGCATCAAAGTTCTCGTCTCCACCGGCCAGGGTGTAGACATCGCCTGGGCCGACGGCCACGCGAGCCATTACGACTTCCCATACCTGCGCGATCGCTGCCCCTGCGCGCTGTGCAAC
>JBAVQT010000182.1:0-4698 GCA_049694295.1 Candidatus Acidiferrales bacterium | reverse complement strand
GGATGCGCACAGTGCCAACGCTCTGATCCACCCATCCGTAGGAATCGAGAACGTTCGCTTCCGCGCTGCAGTAATCGTCCAGATTCTTGAGCGGCTCGGCCTGCAGGCGCGGGCCGGGCGGCAGCGGGCGATTGTCCGCGATGGGCGATGCGGGATTGCCCATGGGCAGCATTTTGCTGATGACATCGAACGCGCCCCAAGCAACGAGAAACGAAATTATGACGACCAGAGCCAATCCGAGCGCCCACTTAAGCAGGACGGAAGGGCTCGCGTCGGTCGGCTCGAAACGTTCGCCGTGAGGACCAGGGCCTTTGGCGCCGTATGGGCGATTAGTCTCCATGCTCATGCAAGAGCACTCCTTCAAACCGCGGATCGTGGAGCGGCAAAAGCGGCGCGCGCCTCAATTGCCAGATAAAGGCGCCGAGCCACAGGCCGCCGATTCCGACGAAAGCCAAAATATCGGAGGGATGAATTCCGGGACCAACCGGAGCGCCCGCCGGGGTACGGAAAGACGGACATACCAGCCAGTAAATGTCCACGACCGTAAGGGCCAAAATCCACAGAGCGACTTTCGAAAGGCGCGCGATGCGCCGCTTCACTCCGCGGAACAGCAGCAGGAAAAAAGGCACGAAGAAATGCAGCGCGATCAGCACGGCAGCGATGACGCCCCAGGGACCGAAGGCGCGAGTCATGTACCAGGGAATTTCGTCCTTCAGGTTGCCGGCCCAGATAATCAAGAACTGGTCGAAGGAGAGATAGGCCCAGAGCATGACGAAAGCCAGGAGCAAGCTGCCGAGATCGATCAGGCGCTTTTCGGTCATCGAGCCTTTGATCGGCTCCTCGTCCCAGAGCCAGGTCAAAAGAAAAATCACGCCGGCGAGCGCGGCCAGGCAATCAATGACGATGAAGAGCATGCCGTAAATGGTGGAGAACCAGTGGGGCTCGAGCGACATGACCCAATCCACCATGGCCAGCGTGAGAATAAAGCTCCAGAAAACCAGCATGGGGCCGCTGAATGCGCGCATGCGCTCCTGAAGGGCTGGGTTGCCGGTGCGATCGAGCTCGCGCGACCAGCCACTGAGACCGGCGACGAAGAGAATCAGCAGAGCGAAATAAATAATGGCACGGATGACGAAGGCATGGGGCTGAAGATAGATGAACTTGAAATGTCCGACGGTGTCGTCCACCAATGCGCCGGGCGTGGCCCAAGCCGCATAGAGCGTGTGGATTTTCAAGAGAATCGGGATGACCAGGAGCGCCATCAGAACGATCGTGCGCGACGCGGCCTCGAATGGGCGCTGGAGCGGACGGCCCCACCAGCCGCCGGAGAGATGGTGAGTCATCAGGAGGGCCATGGCGCCGAGTGGGAAGGCGATCCAATAAATATAAGCGAAAAGATAGGAGTGCATGAACTGGGCGGAGGCATCCGGACTGCGCAGGCCCAAGAAAGCGCCGAGCAGCAGCGCCAATATGCCCACGCTGAAGAAGCCGCGTTGCAGGCGGGCCAGCTTTGCCTGAAGTGCGTCGGACAAGCTCATTTCTTTTGCTCCGCCAGATTCTGCCGGTCCGCGGCCGGCACATCGTCAAGAGTGGCATGCTGGCTCAGTTGCAGAGCGCGAATGTAAGCGGCGATGCGCCAGCGATCAGCGGGATCGACGCGGGCGGCGAAACTGTACATCGAGCCGGTGCCATTGCTGATCACGCTGAAGAAGTGGCCGACCGGCGCGTTGCGCAAGCGATCGATGTGATACGAAGGCGGCTGGGGAAAACCGCGCTGCACGATCATGCCGTCGCCCTTGCCGGTATAGCCGTGGCAGGGCGTGCAATAAACATTGAAGCGCTGGCGGCCGCGCTCAAGATCGGCGCGAGTGATGGGGAAGGGAAAACGGTCGGATTCGACGCCATTTTCCTTGCCGGTGTAGAACAGCTCATCGAGTTCGAGATGGCCACGAGCGACCGTGCCCGGAACGGGCTGGCGTTCGGACCGGCCGTCGCCAAAGAAATCGGTGCCGGCATAAGGGAGATATTTCGGCTGCACGTGCATATCGAGGCGGCAGCCGGCGAGCAGCAACGCCACGAAAGCCAGGCAGGCGAAATTACGCAAGTGCGCGAGCGCGCGACCCTGGCCGGAATTGCCGGTGCGGGCGCGGCCGCGACAAGATGCGGCGATGAGTCCGTGATTTGGTTCAGGGCTCAATTTCAAACACTCCCTGGGCATGCAATCCTTCCAAGAATTTCCGCGTCTTCACGGCGTCGAATTTCGCATCGAACGACTTGACGCACAGAAAGAAGCGATCGGTGGACGCGCGCGAAAAACGCTGGACGTTGAAAACCGGATGATACGGCTCGGGCAAACCATTCATGGCGATCATCCCAAAGGTGGCAAACAGCGCGGCGCCGAGAATTGTCAGTTCGAAGGTGATGGGAATCCACATGGGCCAACTATTGTAGGGCTTGCCGCCGATGTTGAGCGGGAAGCTGATCACGTTGGCGTACCAGCACATGCCGAAACCGGTGCATCCGCCGAGCAGCCCGCCGATGAAAACGACGATAGGCAGGCTGGTCCAATCGAAGCCGATGGTTTCGGCGAGACCTTCGACTGGAATGGGCGTGAAGGTGTCAATGCGGCGGTAGCCGGCTTCGTAAGTGAGGCGCGCGGCTTCGAGAATCTGCTCGGGCGTCTCGAACTCGGCCATCAGACCGTAGATAGGTTGGGTCTGCATGCTACGACTCGTGAATCTCCGGATTGGGATTGAGCACCCGCGCGAGATAGGTGGTCCGCGGGCGGGTGTTGAGATCTTCGAGCAGCGAATAATTGCGCGTCAAGGCTTTCAGCTTGGAGACGCGGCTGTTCTTGTCGTTGATATTGCCGAAGACGATGGCGTCGGCGGGGCAAGCAGCCTGACAGGCGGTGATGATTTCGCCGTCGGCGACACTGCGATTTTCCTCTTCGGATTTAATTTTGGCGGCGTTGATGCGTTGCACGCAGTAGGTGCATTTTTCCATGACCCCGCGGCTGCGGACGGTGACGTTGGGGTTGCGTCCGCCGTAGAGGCTCGGAGTCTGGTAATCGGAGTAGAGATAGAAATTGAAGCGGCGGACTTTGTAGGGACAATTGTTGGAGCAATAGCGCGTGCCGACGCAGCGATTGTAGGTCATTTCGTTCAGACCTTCGGGGCTGTGAGTGGTGGCGCCGACCGGACAAACGTATTCGCAAGGAGCGTTTTCGCACTGCATGCAGGGCAGCGGCTCGAAATACATTTCAGGTTTTTCGAGATCGCCGCGGAAATAAGTGTCGATGCGGATCCAGTGCATGGCGCGGCCGCGCGCAACTTGATCTTTGCCCACGACGGAGATGTTGTTTTCAGACTGGCAAGCGATCACGCAGGCGTTGCAGCCGACACACTTATTGAGGTCGATGGACATGCCCCAAGCGTAGCCGTCGTACTTGAATCCGGGATACAGCGAAAGGCCCTTGGATTTTTCGTCTTCGGGATTTTGCGCGAATTTCGGATTCTGGCGGAATTCTTCGATGGTGGCGATGCGCACCAAGTCGCGGTGCTCGGCCGCGACGCTTTCAGCGTCGGCGGGATGGCCCTCAAAGTCGATGGCGTACTGATGCTGGACCGCGGAGAACGAATATTTTTCGCCGGGGTTGTTGTGAATCTGGAGACCCGTGGCGATCCATGACGCCGAAGAAGTCCGCAGGTTGTACGCGTTGAAGCCGGGGCCGGTGCCCACACGGCCGGCGCGCCAGCGACCGTAGCCCAGATGGAAAGTGATGGAATTATCGGCGTGGCCCGGGACGATCCAGACGCCGGCTTTTTGCTGGCGACCGGCAAGTGCCAGCGTGACGTAATCACCTTCGGTATAGCCCAGTTTTTGCGCGGTGCCGGGGCTGAGCATCGCGGCGTTGTCCCAAGTGATGCGGGTTACCGGCTTGGGCAATTCCTGCAGCCAGGAATTGTTCGCGAGTTCTCCATCGCCGATAGCTGGATCGGGACGGAAGACGATTTCCAGGGCGGTAGAATCCGCGGAAGCCAGCTGCGCGGAGGCCTGACGCGCGGTTTCGCCCTGCGCGGAAACGGAGATGGCAGGCAGCGCGGTCTGGGCCATAAGCCCATCGTGCAGCGAACGCTCCCAGAAAGCTTCGAAAGCTTTGTCTTTCTCGGGACGCTGCGAGCGCCAGTAACCCTGAACGATATCGTGTCCGGATTGCGCGGGGCCGGAGGACAAGGCCGCAATGATTTCGTGCGCGGAATGACTGTCGTAAAGCGGTGCGATCAAGGGCTGCACGATACCGACGGTGCCATCGTAGGCGCGCCCATCGCTCCAGGCTTCGAGGTAGTGGGTAGCGGGAACATGCCAGTGGCAGAGTTCGCCCGTCTCGTCGATGTAGAGACCGCTGTGGAGGCGCAGCTTGGCTTTCAGCATCGCGGACTTGAAATCGAAATCGGCGGGCGAGTCGTAGGCCGGATTGACGCCGAGAAGGAGGAGGACGTCGACTTTATCGGCATTCAAATCGGCGACGAGATCGCGGAGTGAGTCGGTTTCGTTCACGGGAACGGCTTCGAGCGGCTCGGTGTAATAAACCGTTTTACCGGTGTTGCCGAGGGCGGCGTTAATGGCGTGAGCCATGGCGTGAACGGCCGGAGGTTGCAGCGGCCCGGCGATCACGAGCGATGAGCCGCGATGCGC
>JBAVQT010000181.1:0-19124 GCA_049694295.1 Candidatus Acidiferrales bacterium | reverse complement strand
CAAGAGCTTTCCGCCGAGCAGATTGCACAATTCGCGAAGCTTTATCCCGACAACGCTCGTCCCATCCAGCCGACCAACGGACGCGAAATCCTGGAGAGTCATTTCCAGTAAGGCGCTGCGGGCCGATTGAGCGGACCCGATAATCAGCTCTTCGCCAGCAGGCTGGCCGGTGTAAAGTTTCGGGAAGAAAGTGGCAACTCGGGCGGGCGATTTCAGCAATGGCGGTAGAAGTTCGGGGCCAACCATGAGGAGGCTCGATGTCTCAGATTGATGTTCCATTATTGCGCTCTGGATTCGGAGAGACACGGCGAGCCGATAATTGGTGGGTGCAGCCTCTGGTTGTGTTTCTAGGATTGTCCGCATTCATCGTGTATGCCACGTGGGCCGCGTTTCAAGGGCAGCACTTCAGGTTTGGGCCATATCTTTCGCCATTTTATTCTCCGGAGTTGGTAGGACCCTCGGGGCAAGCCTGGTTCGGCGCCAAGCCTAGCTGGATGCCGGCTTGGGTGACGGCAGCGGTGCTCATCCTATGGGCGCCCGGGGGATTTCGAGTGACGTGTTATTACTATCGCGGGGCGTATTACAAAGCTTTTTGGGCGGACCCACCGTCGTGCGCAGTGGGCGAGCCGCGAAAGAAATATCTCGGGGAAAGGTCGTTTCCTCTGATTCTGCAAAACGTTCACCGGTATTTTCTGTATCTCGCGCTGGTGTTTCTGGTGCTTCTCGGACACGACGTGTGGAACGCGTTCTGGTTCGACGGCCGGTTTGGCATGGGCGTGGGGACTCTGGTGCTACTGACGAATCTGGTGCTGCTCACCTGCTATACGTTTGGGTGCCATTCGTTTCGACATCTCGTCGGCGGAGTTCGTGACCGGCTATCGCGCGCGCCAGTCCGCAAACGGGCCTACGACTGCGTGAGCTGCCTGAACCGGAGTCATATGCTGTTTGCGTGGTGCAGCCTTTTCATGGTGGCGTTCTGCGATTTGTACGTGCGGATGTGCTCGATGGGCATTTGGACGGATTGGAGGATCTTCTAGTGCCCGACTACGTTACGCACGAACACGATGTTCTCATCATCGGTGCGGGAGGAGCCGGTCTGCGAGCGGCCGTGGCGGCTTCGGCTGCTGGAGTAAAGGTTGCGGTGATCTCAAAATCTCTCCTGGGCAAGGCGCACACCGTGATGGCGGAGGGGGGCATCGCAGCGGCGATGGGAAATGTGGACGACCGAGACAGCTGGCGCGTTCATTTCTCGGACACCATGCGCGGCGGCCAGTATTTGAATAATTGGCGGATGGCCGAGCTGCATGCCAAGGAAGCGCCGGATTGCGTGCATGAATTAGAAGAGTGGGGCGCGGTCTTCGATCGGACCAAGGATGGCCGAATTTTGCAGCGGAATTTCGGCGGGCATCGCTATCCGCGGCTGGCGCATGTGGGCGACCGCACGGGCCTGGAGATGATTCGCACGCTGCAAGACCATGGGATTCATCTCGGCCTAGACGTGTTCATGGAACACACGATCCTCACGCTGCTGAAAGACGGCGATCGGATCGCGGGCGCCTTTGGATACGATCGCGAGCGCGGGAGATTTCATCTGTTCCGTGCAAAGGCGGTGGTGCTGGCGACGGGGGGAATCGGAAGGGCTTACAAAATCACCAGCAACAGCTGGGAGTATACCGGCGACGGCCACTCGCTCGCTTATCACGCGGGAGCGGCGCTGATGGATATGGAATTCGTACAGTTCCATCCTACCGGAATGATCTGGCCACCGAGCGTGCGGGGAATTCTGGTGACGGAAGGAGTGCGCGGCGAGGGCGGAGTGCTGCGGAACAAGAATGGCGAGAGATTTATGTTCAAGGATATTCCGCCGCTATATGTGGCGCAGACCGCCGATTCGGAAGATGAAGGCTGGCGCTACACGCAGGGCGATAAGAACGCGAGACGCCCGCCGGAACTGCTGACGCGGGACCACGTGGCTCGCTGCATCCGGCGAGAGGTGAAAGAAGGACGCGGGAGCCCGCATGGCGGTGTATTCCTGGATATTGCGTGGATCAAGGAGAGGATTCCACATGCCGCGGAACACATCAAGAAGAAGCTGCCGAGCATGTATCACCAATTCAAGCAGCTCGCGGACATAGATATCACGCAGGAGCCGATGGAAGTGGGTCCTACGACGCACTACATGATGGGCGGAGTCCGGGTTGATGCAGATTCGCAGATGTCGGATGTCCCGGGGTTGTTTGCTGCGGGCGAATGCGCGGCGGGACTGCACGGGGCCAACCGCCTGGGCGGGAATTCGCTGTCCGATCTCCTGGTCTTCGGCAAGCGCGCTGGAGTTTACGCCGCGAGCTACGCGAAAGGGAATTCGCTGGGCGCGGTAAATTTCGGGGAGCTGGGAGCGACGGAAAGATGGGCGCTACGGCCCTTCGAGCGCGAAGGTTCGGCAAATCCGTACGCTGTGCAACATGAATTGCAGGGCATGATGCAGGACCTGGTGGGGATCGTGCGCCAGGAGCAGGAGATGCTGGCAGCTCTCGAACGCATTCGAGAACTGGCGGCAACCAGCGAGCGAGTGAGCGTGGATGGGAACCGCGAATACAACGCCGGCTGGCACACGGCGCTCGATCTGCGCAATCTGCTGACCGTCTCGGAGATTGTGACGCGGGCCGCTCTGGAACGAAAGGAAAGCCGGGGCGCGCATTTTCGGGACGATTTTCCGGCCAAGGACGAAAACTTCGGCACGTTCAATATCGTGGCGCAAAAACGTACGGGCGGCGAAATGAAGCTCACGCGCGAGCCCATACCCGCAATGCGGGACGATCTGAAGCAGATCATTCAGGAGATGAAGTAATGGCGACCGCTACGTTTCGGATCTGGCGCGGGGAGAAGGGCCAGGGAAAATTTCAGGATTACCCGGCGGAAATCGCGGCAGGCATGGTGGTTCTCGATGCCGTTCACCAAATACAGGCGGAACAGGCGGGCGATCTGGCGGTTCGATGGAACTGCAAGGCGGGAAAATGCGGCTCGTGCTCGGCCGAAATAAACGGCACGCCGAAATTGATGTGCATGACGCGACTCAACACGCTCCCGCTGGATAAACCGGTGACGATTGAACCGATGAAAGCTTTTCCCCACATGAAGGACCTGGTGACGGACGTGTCGTGGAATTACAGAGTGAAAGAGCGCATCCCAAAATTTAAGCCGCGGCGTCCGGACGCGCCGGATGGCTCATGGAGGATGGCGCAAAGCGATGTCGACCGGGTGCAGGAATTTCGAAAGTGCATCGAATGTTTTCTCTGCCAGGACGTGTGCCATGTATTGCGCGAGCACCACATGGAGGATCAGTTCATCGGCCCGCGATTTCTGGTCTATGCGGCCGCTCTGGAAATGCATCCGCTGGACGTGGAAGATCGCGTACCGGCGCTAAAAACGGATTTCGGCATCGGACTTTGCAATATCACGAAATGCTGCACCAAGGTCTGCCCCGAGGGAATCACCATCACCGACAACGCCATCATCCCCCTGAAGGAGCGCGTGGTGGATCGTTTCTTCGATCCGTTGACGAAATTGTTTCGAGTATTCGGTCGCGGTGAAGCATAGGAGCATTTATGCATTTTGAATTGAAATCGATTTCAGCGCAGAGTATTCCCGAAGCGCTGGCGAAAGTGGAGCGGTACAGACTATTGAATGAGCCGCGGTTTGCGGAAAGCATTTGCCTGGATATTCTGGCCATCCAGCCCGACCACCAGCAGGCGCTGATTTCACTTCTGCTGGCGCAAACCGATCAATTCCAATCGAACGTAAACGCGAAGGCGGCTCGAGACGTGCTTTCTCGAATTCAGGGCGACTACGAGCGGGCTTACTACGCCGGCATCATCTGGGAGCGCATGGGACACGCCCACATTCACCGTGGCGGACCCGGAGGAGCCGCAGCCGCTTACGACGCGTTGAAGGAAGCGATGGGTCTTTACGAACGAGCCGCAAAATTCAGCGTGCCGGGCAATGACGACGCGATTCTGCGATGGAACACTTGCGCACGGGCGATCATGCAGAATCCGGATATTCGACCGACGGCTGGCGACGAGCCTTCTGAAACGTGGCTGCGGGACGAAGCCAGCTCAAGAATCGCGGATGCCTAGGACTTTGGATGGCGCGACCACGCGACTGTGGGCACCAGTCCGATAAGCAACAACTCCTGCCGTGCCCCGAGCGCATTGGGATTCGCGTCCATCATTCGATTCAGCCTCAGTCTTAGCTTCCCGCGAAACCGCTGGTTCCCTCGATTGGCCTGGAGGCATCTGGGCGAACTTGAGCCGCTTGCGGCCGCGGTAAAACGTCTTATTGCGGGCCGAACCTAGGAGTTTGACCCGCAATTGACGATTGAGTGTCCCTTAGAATTCGACTCGAACCCCCAGTTGAAGCTGCCTAGCAGGGAGAGCAGTCGTTACGGTTCCAAAATTGGAAGCCGCCATATTGTTGTTTACAGGCCCGAGATTCACATGATTGAACAGGTTGAGGAAATCAAACCGCAACTGGAAATTGCCTGCTTCCCCGAGTTTCGGCAGATGCGTATTTTTCATCACGCTGGCATCAACCTCGAAGAAACCCGGATTGCGGTAGATGTTGCGTTTCAAATCGCCCTCCGTTCCCGGCGCAGGAACGGGGAAGTCGGCTGCGGTAAATATCCCGTTCCTGTAAGCCTCCCTGCTATGGGAGCCGGTGAAATTCGAGCTGGGGGCGTCTGGAACATCCCAGTCGGTACCGTCCATGTTGTAGTCGCCTGGATTTATCGCCGCCAGGAAGCTGTTGGTGTTGTAGACCCAAAACGGAGTGCCGCTCTGGATCACGCCGAGACCACTAATCGACCATCCCTTGGTCAGCACGCTGCCAATCCCACTGGCCATTCCCGGGAGCGTGTAGACTTCCGAAAACGCGAAGCGCTGCCGCACGTCCCAATTGGAATCTCCCCAATAGCTGAAGTAAGCGTTTTGATCCGGAATGTTCAGGTTGGCGTCCTGATCAAACCGGGTGTTAGCCTCAGGAAAGTCCATAGCATGGGACAACGTGTAAGAGGCCTGGAAATTGAAGCGCCTATCCGGGTTCCCGCGGAGAGTCAGAATCAATGCGTTGTAGGTTGAGCGATTCGAATCAGTGACATAGGTCATCGGCCCAAAGCTGGTGTTGGGCCGGTTTATCGTTATGCCATTCGCTCCGCTTTGGACTGCACAGCCGGCGCAACGATTCTGATCCGATCCTGTCAAGCCATCGTAGGAGCGTGACCCGGAGTAATTCGCTCCCGCAACCAGC
Source organism: Candidatus Acidiferrales bacterium (assembly GCA_049694295.1). Lineage (GTDB taxonomy): Bacteria > Acidobacteriota > Terriglobia > Acidiferrales > UBA7541 > Palsa-295. Next base: position 13,820 of record JBAVQT010000181.1, on the reverse strand, counting down.
TTCCAGGGAAGCTCTCTCTCAACGCCTATCACGTAGTTAACCGCGAGCGGCGCCGTAATATTTCTCTGCAATGCCGTGACTGCGGACGGCACACCCAACAAACCGCCTTTCGGATCGAGCGAACCGGCTGGAATGACGGGCAGGGGGAAGTTGTATGGATAGCTGCCGGTCGATGACAGCGCAAAAATGGGCTGAATGCCCGTGCCGCCCTCGGTAAAGACCGGACTGACGACTCCGGGCGGATTATTGCGGGTTTGGTCGACAGTTTGGCCAAGAACAATCCAGTCGCGGTACACTCCGACGCCGCCTCGAATGCTCCACTTTCCCGTCTTCGAAGGATCCCAAGCGAATCCGATTCTGGGACTCCAGTAATTACTCTGGGGATAATTCGGAGTAAAGACGCCGCTGACGGGACTGACCGACGCGTTGGCGATCTGCGTGGACAAATTGCTGCCAGGCCCGAGCAGAATGCTGCTGAATTGAAACCCGCTGTTTCCCCATGGTGTATGGTTGGTGAAGTCATCCCACCGGAGGGCCAGCGTGACGGACAGGTTCGACTTCACTTTCCAATCATCCTGAGCGAAGAAGCCAAAAGGGTTAGTCTGACCTCCAAAGTTCACCAAGCCCGGATTGCCGGTCAGCGGGTTATAGGCTCCCACGCTTTCCTTGACGGGATTGTCCTGCACGACGTCGAAGATGGAATTGAAAGTGAACACCGGCCGGACGTTGACGGGAGTAAAGTCTCCATGTTCGATGGCGTGGTCGCCGTTATATCCGAACTTGAAAGTGTGTGCGCCGCGAATCCAGCTCAACACTGCGCGCCAATTGTAATTTGGCCCGCGAAACTCTCCGGGTCCCCAGCCGCCGGCGTTGAAGCCGGTGGTGCCGTCATTGATGTCAACCTCGGGAACCTTCAGATCCGCTCCCAGTCCTTGCGCCCCACCGACGCTGGCAAACGCGATGCTGCCCTCCAGCAGCACGTTGGAATTGAACGTATGGGTGTAGTCCACCTGCCCATACCGGTTGCTCATCGAGTTGAGCGTATTCAACCCTTCACGCCTGGAAATAGCCTGCTGGCTGAACGAATCGTTGTAGTAGGAGACGTACAGGCGGTCACTCGGCGTGAAATACTGGTCCACGCGGAAATTGTATTGCAAGGCGTTGTAGTAGGGACTGACGACTTGACTGCCGAAATCGAGTACGTTCGTTCCGCAGGGAATGGTTGCGGTCCCCGGGGCGACGGGAATGACGCCGCTCGCGGGGCAACTGGTCAAATTAAAATACTGCTGAGCTGTTTCCACGGTCCCATTCGGTTTCAAATTCCGCGTCGGATAGAGGCTCAAAATGCTGGTACCGACGGTATTGGGAAAATTGGATTGCGCCCAAGAGTCAAAGGCCGGATCATCCCAGGAAATTTGGCCGCTGCTGGTTTCGGGAAGTGTGGCCCAAAGCTTTTCAACGTCCGCGAAGAAAAATGTCTTGTTCTTGATGATAGGACCACCGAAGGTGCCGACCAAATCCTTGCGGCCGAACGGCGAGAGACTCGAGTAATCCGGAACGGCTTGGAGGTCTTGGTTGGTGTAAAGTAGGCTGCCGGTACCGTGATATTGGTTGGTCCCGGATTTAGTCGTCAACTGAACTACCACCGAACTGCCCAGGGCGTTCTCCGCATCCCAAGTGTTCGCTTGCATGGTCACTTCCTGCACCGCATCCGGGATGGGCGCCAGAATGATGTTTCCGTTCTGGACAGGGCTAGTCACGTTCATACCGTCAACGAAGAAGGTGTTGCCGGTGTAGCTGCGGCCATTCGCGCTAATCTGGGGTGTCTGAGTTCCAAAGTTGTCGGGGTTTCCGCCCGGCGCTTCACCCGCGCCGCGCGTCCCCGTGCCGACCACTCCCGGCGTGACCGTCACTAGATCCCAAAGATTTCGATTGATTGTCGGGAGATCCTTGACCGTTTGCGACGACAGTGTTGCCTGCAAGCGAGTCTCATCAGTGTCAAGGATCGGAGCCTGCGTTGTGACGTTAACCGTCTCAGTTGCGGATGCAATCGGGAGCGTAACGTTGATGGCTTGGGTCTCGGCCGTGCCCAGCGTCAGATTGACTTCCGTGGTTCTGAAACCAGATTTTGACGCAGTGACCGTATAACGGCCGGGTTCGAGGCTGCTGAACCGATAGTTACCGGAATCGCTGGTGCTGGCAGTCTGTTCGATTCCTGTGTCGAGGTTGCGCAGTTGCACGGAGACACCAGGCGCAGCGGCACCCGACGAGTCGGTAACTATCCCTTGGATGTTCCCACTGAATTGCGCTGAAGACGTCCCGGCGGTGAATGCGATCAACACCAACACCGATGCGATACAAAATAGGAATTTGCCTCTCATCCCCCCCCCCTTTTTTCAATCAACCGCTCGTAGCGAGCGGCCCCCAATGCGATCGGCAGCGCCCCGATGACTCTGCCATTGCTATAATTTCAACTTTCCGCCGTGCCCTGCTGCGGTCTATAGGGCCGGAAGCGGTGGAACGAGTAAACGTTTTCTCACTAATGCGCACGAAAATAACGCCGGTGGATTGGCGGTGTCAAGATAATTTTGGGTCCGTATCACATTTCACAGCTGTCTGGGGCAAAATCGGCCCGGCCCGCAACGGCGTTGGACGAGGGAGTCTGTCGTAGGATCTCGCCGTGCTACATTGCCTTTCTGCCACCGTCGGGCGAAGAAAACCTTTTCTGAACGCCGCGCGCCACCGATGACATCTTTCGCTCCGATCGGGGAGGCATCGAGCGAGCCCCGGGGGTCGTCATTTTTGTTGATCGTCGGGCTGAAGCCTATCAGGCTCGACCAGCTTGAAACGATTCCGCCCGATCTCTTTTTGCCCGGAAGCCGCTTGTGCCGCTGCCAATCGCTTTACCAGGTCTGGGATCTCCTTGGTCTTCCCGGTGCGTCGCAAGGCTTGCATCAAATGATAGAGCGCTTCGGGATCATCCGGCTCTTTGAGGAGAACGATACGCGATTCCTTGATCGACTCCTCTTCGCGCCCCGATTTGAGGTACAAGGCGGCCAGGGCGTCGCGGGCTTCCATGAGGTTGGGGTTCAGCGTGACCGCGCGGGAGGCGGAAGCAACTGCCGTCTTGAACTCCGGAGTGCCGACGGCGGCACCCTGCTGCGTCAAAATTTGAGCCAGCAGATAGTGCAGAAATGCGTCGTTGGGGTGTTCCTTTAACTTCGAACGGACCGAGGCGAGAGCCGTATGAAGATTCTTCTCTTGAAATTTTGCCAGTCCGTAAGCCTCGGAGCCAAAAACCTGGTTCGGGTTCAGTTTCTCGGCCGTTTCGAAGTCGGCTTCTCCTTTTTCATACTCAGCGGCCTGCACGTACAGAACGCCGCGGGCAGCGTAGAGGGCAGCCGAATCTGGAATGTGGCTCAGGCCCACATCGATCATGTCAATTCCGACCTGGTAAGAAGAGTGATTCAGCGCTAGCGTCGCGAAGTCTACATAAAACCTGGGATTGCCGGGCGCGAGAACGATGGCTTGCCGCAGGAACTCCAGGGCGTGGGGCGTATCGCCTACATTTTCAAAAGCTACCGAGGCGAGATCAAGAATGTCAGGATCACGACTTCCAGCGTCGAGCAGAGGCTGCAATGTGTGAAGGGCGTCCGCGCTTTTATCGGCAGCGAGCTGGGCAGCCGCAAGGTTGTATTTTGCTCGCGTATCCTCCGGTGACATTGCAGCGAGTTGCTGGAAAACGGGGATTGCAGCTTCGGCTCGTTGCAACTGAACCAGGCAATCGCCGTATTCCTCGAGAGCTACCGGCTGAGAAGACAGCGCCGGACCGCTCTGCTGAAAGTGCTTCACGGCCAATACGCAGTCGCGCCGGGTGTAAGCGATCGCAGCGAGCATTGCGTGGGCCGTGGGATCGTCAGGTTTGATACTGAGAAGTCTGTTGAGCAACGGTACGGCGCGATCGCTGCCGGCGTTATATTCGATTTCTGCCGCGCCCTCGAGCGCCGGGACGTAATTTGGAGCAATCTTCAGCGCCGCGTTGAAACCCGCCAGAGCCTCCTTCTTCTTTCCCAGTCCAGAAAGCGCGAGGCCCTTTAAGGTCAGAATCCGTGGATCGTTTGGCGTTTTCTGAAGGCTGGCTTGGGCCATTTGGAAGGCTTGATCGTATTGTTGCGAGCGGAGAGCGTCAGTAATGGAAGAAACGTCATCCTTGGGATTCTGCGCAGCCGCGGAACTGACACCGATAAGAATTAGGATAGCGAACGCCAATTTGCGAATCACAATGGGAAACCTATTGGGAAGCAGCTGAATATCCCTGATTCTGAAAACGTTTTCCAAGAATCGAGTACAATACACAGTCGAGGTGATGTCAAGCCGCGCTCTCACCGTATGCCGCGGAGAGCGATATTTTGAAAACGCGCGGGGTATGTTGGCACGCGCCGTTTTGCGGAAGCGCTTGTTCTGAGGACAGCCCATGGCGAAATTTACTTGCCGTCCTTTTTTTGTGGTTGCCTTGGTACTTCTCGCCGGGGCGGCGCTGGGTGTCGCCGGCGTTTCGAGCGATACCAAACCACGTCCCCGCTATCCCGATGAAGACATCGGCGCGGATTCTCTTCCCGCCCGAAAACAAGCGGAGCTCGCGACTGAAAAGCAATTCAAGGTCTTCTACCAATTCCACTTCACAGATCGTTTGAGGGAAAGCGGTATTACCTTCGTCAATCGCGCCGTGGACGACGCGACCCTCCACATGAAAGCGGCCCACTACGACCACGGTACGGGCATTGCCGTTGCCGATGTGGACGGCGACGGCCTCTATGACATTTACTTCGTCAATCAGGTGGGCGGCAATCAGCTGTGGAAAAACCTGGGCGGCGGCAAATTTAGGAATATTACGAAAGAGGCCGGAGTCGGTCTGCCTGGACGCATCAGCGTCGGCGCGGCGTTCGCCGACGTGGACAACGATGGCAGCGAGGATCTCTTTGTCACGACTGTTCGAGGTGGCAACGTCCTGTTCAAGAATGACGGTCACGGGCACTTCAAGAATGTCACCGATGAAGCCGGCCTCGGCATGGTCGCGCATTCCTCGGGAGCTTTTTTCTTCGACTACAACAACGACGGCTTGCTCGATCTCCTGGTTTGTAACGTCGGCAAGTACACCAACGATGAGAAAGGCCCCGACGGCGAGTATGTTGCGCTCAAGGACGGCTTTTTCGGCCATCTTTATCCGGAGCGCTACGAGCATCCCGTCCTATATGAAAATCTTGGCCACCACCATTTCAAGGACGTGACTGCGGAGATGGGACTGCATCCCCATGGCTGGTGCGGTGATGCCAGCTTTGGCGATTTGAATGGGACGGGCTGGCCCAGCATTTATTTCCTCAACATGCAGGGCAGCAATTCCTACTATGAGAACGAAGGTGGCAAAATATTCATCGACAAAACTGCCCAGTATTTCCCCCGCACTCCGTGGGGCGCGATGGGCATCAAGTTCTTTGACTATGACAACGATGGCCGCATGGACCTGCTGATCACCGATATGCACTCGGACATGAGCCACGAGCCGGGCACGGACAATGAAAAACAGAAATCCGAAGTCACCTGGCCCGATTCGTATCTCGGGGGCAAGAAGTCCGCCTTCATCTTCGGCAACGCCCTCTACCACAATCTCGGAGATGGCAAGATGGAGGAAGTCTCCGACAAAATGGGTGTGGAGAATTACTGGCCTTGGGGCGTCAGCGTGGGCGACATCAATGCGGACGGTTGGGACGACATCTTCATCGCCTCCGGCATGAGCTTTCCCTATCGTTACGGTATCAACTCAATGCTTCTGAATAACCGCGGCCAGAAATTTCTCGATTCTGAATTCATCCTGGGAATCGAGCCTCGGAAGAGTCTGTATACGCCGTGGTTTGAAATCGATTGCTCGGGTCCCGACGCCAAAGAGGGAATGAACCCGGGAACTTGCGCCGGGCAGTCAGGCAAAATCATTGCCATGGCTCCCCGTTCGAGCCGCTCTTCGGTCATGTTCGATCTCGATAACGACGGCGACCTCGATATCGTCACCAACGACTTCAACTCCGAACCGCAAGTTTTCATCAGCGATCTGGCTCAGCGAAAGCGGATTCGATGGCTCAAGGTCGTCTTGGTGGGTACGATTTCCAATCGCGATGGTCTCGGCGCCACCGTTCGACTGCACGCCGGCGGTCAGACCTACATGAAATATAACGACGGCAAATCGGGCTACCTATCCCAAAGCGCCCTGCCACTCTATTTCGGGCTCGGCGACGCTGCCAAAATCGACAGCATCGATGTCGCGTGGCCCTCCGGCCGTAAACAGGTTGTCACCACGGGTCTGGCAGAAAACACGACACTCCGTCTTACGGAGCCAAAATAGTTTCGCGTGCAGGACATTCACGCTGATCTTTCGTGCCGCAGTAGAGCGCGGCCGGTTCGCGTGCCGGTCGCGGTATGCGACGCGGCCGTATTTGAAGGATCTGCGTCGAGGAACATGCCTGCGGAGTAATCGAGTGCGACGATAATTTCAGCCGATTCATTAGGGCAAAGTTGCGCGGCGGCCACGTGGACCTTCAAAATTGATGCTGAGTAGCTTTAAAACATTGGTGCCGGCGGGGGGAATCGAACCCACGGCCTAGGGATTATGAGACCCTCGCTCTTCCACTGAGCTACGCCGGCATAAAGCGGTTGTTTGATGCTAAGGGTTCCGTTGCCGGAGTGTCAAGACGCGAGCGGCCGTTTCGGTTTGGCACAATTCGAATCGAAAAACATTTGTCCTCCGGCCCGAGCAATCTTCGGTGTCTCCCTCAGCGCATGCCACTGATTTCGCCGACCTGGTACGGCCCATTCGCGGTAGTACGGAAGTAACATTGACCGTGCTATCCCCGAACGCTAGCCTTGGTCTCGACAATTCGAAAGGCCTGGCTCAACCAGGAGGGTACGGGTGTGTACCGTTTAGGCACACACTGTGAGATTTCCCTCTTGACGGCTTTAGCCACATATAGACTCCGAGGCGAAGTTTAACCTCGGAGGGTCTATGAATAAGTGGCTAATGTTGGTGGTACTTGCACTGCTGGTGGTTACCAGCGCGATGGGTCTAAAGGGTTTAACGACCCATTCAACGTTGGCGAACACGACAGGGCCGGTTCCCCCGACGCCTTGGTTGATGGCCAACACAACGGGTCCAGTTCCTCCAACACCTTGGCGGAATACGACCGGCCCCGTGCCTCCGACACCCTGGAGATAGTTCAGGGCAGCCCGCGATAGCGGGCGATGGAGAGGGCCAGGCGCAGCAAAGGATTTAATGATGCTTGGCCCGTTTGACTATGCTCTTTGGTTGATTGGTTTCCTTCTGGAAATCTTTGTGGTGGTGTGCGCTCTCTATAAGCGCGATTTCGTCCGCTACTTTCCCCTGATTTTCTACATGATGTGCGAAGCGCTGGTTACGCTGGGCCAGTTTTATTGTGTTCATACCGCCGGCTTCAATTCTCTCAGCTACGTGTACTACTACTATTACACCGACAGCCTGCTCACAATTTTGATGTTTTGGGTGGTCATTAAGTTCTACCACGAGGTCTTCGATGAAATGCAGGTTGGGAGATACATTCGCGGCTCTGCCATCCTGATCCTGGCGTTAACGGCCATCTTTTCTTTCGCGGTTGTTCACCAGAACCAGAATCACTTAACCAGCCGTTTTGTCGTCGAACTCGGCCAGAATCTGTATTTCGTGGGCGTGGTACTCACTTACGTTCTCTGGGGCGCGATCATGAAATTGCGCGAGACGCGCACGCGCCTGATTCAACTGGTTCTCGCGCTCGGTGTGTACTTCAGCGCCACAGCGGGCACCTACGCTCTGCGGAATCTGTTTCCGCAGATCGAGTTGCCGCTCTTGAAGTCGATCTTTCCTATCGTAGGATTGTGGCTGCCGCTGGCTTGGGCCTATACCTTTATGAAGGTTCCGGAAAACGCGCGGCTGCTGACAGCGGAACTGGCGGTGAGGACGCGATGATTGCCGCTCTCATTTGCGTGGTCTCGCTGGTCGCATTTCTGCAGTTTGCGATCGGACATTGCCGCTCGATCGTGGCGGCGAGTCGCGCCGTGGTGCTTTCCGATCGCGTCCGCGAAGTGACGGGGATTGCAAGCGCAGCAATCTCCGCCGATGATTTTCACCGGCTGGTCCAACTGGTTCGCCTTTGCCCCGAGCGCGGGGACGACCAGGCGCAAATCCGCGCAGTGGGCACCTACTACCGTTTACTTCGCGTGCTGGGGCGGTCGTCCGGCTCGTTTTTTCCGGGCGTTTCCGACTGGGCTCGGCGCGAGCGCCAGAACTGCTCGTATTTCGCCGCAGTGGCGCTGGATCGCCGCATTTCTTACAGTCGAGATCTACTCCTGCAGCAAGCGGCCGAACAGCTCTAGCCAGAGCCTTTCGCGCTTCGGCATGGCGCCCCTCAAGCTCGACCAACTTCCGCCCGGCTGCTACGATAGGACTGTCTGGGCTCCGAGGCGCAGAAGGCTCCCATCATGCGCACCACACTGCACAAGCAGCTTCTTCAAACTATTGATAGACATGCCATGGCGGCGCCGGGAGACCGCATTGCCGTGGCCGTATCCGGCGGCGCCGATTCTGTTGCCCTGCTGCGCCTGCTCGAGGATCTGCGCGATGAGCTGGGTGTCACGCTTGCCGTAGTTCATTTCGACCACGCTCTGCGCGGGGAGGAATCCGGCGCTGACGCCGCATTCGTCGCCGCGCTGGCGGGCGATTCGGGATTCGAATTTATTTCCGTTCGCGAAGATGTGGGAGCTGCCGCGGTCCGCACACGCTCGAACCTGGAAGAGGCGGGGCGGCGCCTGCGCTACTCGTTTTTCGACCGCATTGTCGCGGAAGGCCGCGCCACGCGGGTGGCCGTAGCGCATACCGCGGACGACCAGGCTGAAACCGTCCTCGCGCGTTTGATTCGCGGCACTGGACCCGCGGGCCTGGCTGCCATCTATCCCGTGATGGGGACTATTGTCCGGCCGCTGCTGTTCTCCCGCCGCGCCGACCTTCGTGAATATCTTCAGGCGCGTGGTCAGGAGTGGCGTGAAGATTCGAGCAATCGCGACGTTCGCCGGCTTCGCGCCGGGATTCGCGCAAAATTACTGCCGAGTATGGAACGCGATTTCTCTCCAGCGATCGTCTCGCATCTGGCCGAGCTGGCCCGGCTCTCGCGCGAAGAGGAAGTTTTCTGGCGCGCTTTGGTTGAGCAGCGCTTCCGTTCGCTTGCTCGCATCGCCAAGGACGGAATTGCGATCCTCATTCGCGACCTGCTCGCGCCGCTGGATTTATCCACGCCAGCCGCTACCCGGCAGGCGCGCCTTGCGCGCCCGCACGAGAGGCCGGCGACGCGCTTCGTTTCCGCGCTGCCGCTGCGCTCGCTCACCGAACGCCTGATTCGCCGTCTGTACGAAGAGGTGCGCGGCGATTGCCGTTCGATTACTTCCAGCCACGTGGAGCAGGTGATTCGTATCGCATCCGCTTCGGCGGGTGGGTGTCGCGTCGAGTTGCCCGGTGGCATCGAAGTTGTCCGGGGGCTTGCCGATCTTCATTTTCGAGCGCACGCCGGGCCACGCTTGGCCACTGGCGTTGGGCGAACTTTCGACGCGCCGGGAGCGTACGAATATGTTGTGGAGAAACCGTCGCGAGGAGACACGCATGTTTCGATTGCCGAACTGGGCAAGCGTCTCAGCCTGAAAGTCGTTGACTGGTCTTTCCCGCCGCGCGACACTAAAAGGGCAGGTGAAGCCTTGGATGTCGACCTGATCCGCTTTCCGCTCATTCTGCGGAATTGGAGGCCGGGCGACGCTTATCGGCCTCGTGGCCGGCGCCAGCCGCGCAAGGTGAAGGAAATGTTCCTCGCCGGACGCATTCCCGGCCCGGAGCGTTCGCGTTGGCCGGTGCTGGAAAGCGCGGGTAAAGTGATCTGGGCGCATGGAATGCCGCCTGCGGCGGATGTTTGCACGCGACGGAGCACGCGGCAGGGAATGGTGATCGAGTTCGGGACTTGATCGAAGGTGACCGCGCCGGTGCGGGCGGTTTGAGGTGACGATGAAAGTCGCCTTTACGCGCCAGCGGTTATCAAAGCGCGTTAGCGAGTTGGGGCGCACGATCTCGCGGGACTATCGCGGACGGACGCTCGATGTGGTGGTCATGATCGAGAACTCATTTTTGTTCGGCGCCGATCTGGTCCGCGAGATTTCGGGCCCGGTGGTTTGCCACTTTGTCCGTTCCGAAGTTCGCGATGTTCGCATGGGCGGTTATCAGCGTCGTGAGATTTTTTTCAGCGCACCCCCGGCGCTTCGCGGTCGACATGTACTGGTGGTGGACGCAGTGCTGAGTACCGGCGTGACGCAGGAATTTCTGTTGCGGCGCCTGGAGGAGGGCGGTCCTCGTTCGCTTCGCCTGGCCGTCCTGTTCGACAAGCCGGAGGCTCGACGAGTAGATTTGAAAGCTGAATACGCTGGCTTCCCGGCTGCATCTAACCAATGGGTAGGGTATGGACTGGCGGGGCCGCGCGGCACGGGCCGGAATCTGCCGTATGTAGGGATGGCAGGCTCTCGCGGCGCAGGCGCAGGACGCCGGTCGGGTCCAAAGGCATCCAGAGGGCGAGGTAAGACGTGAACTCAACAGTCCGCACTATTTTCTTCTGGCTCTTAATGATTTTGCTGGCGGTCGTGCTCTGGAGGATGGCCTCCACCGGCGGCCAATCCGCCAAAGAGGACGAGCCCGGGTACACGGGGTTCATGACCAAGGTGGAAAGTGGCAGCGTGAAGGACGTGGTCGTCTACCTGTCGCAGAATAGCGCTGAACTGGAAGGCGAGTACCGCGACGGCGGAAAATTCCGCAATGTCACGATCGCTAACGCCTCGATTCCGGAAATCACCAAGGCGCTGGCCGATAAGAACGTCAGCTACAACTTCAAGGAAGTAAAGACCGGAGACTGGATTTCCTTCCTCGTTAATTTTTCGCCCATCATTCTGCTGGTCCTTTTCTGGATATTCATGATGAAGCAGATGCAGGCCGGCGGAAACAAAGCGCTCAGCTTCGGGAAATCACGCGCGCGGCTGCTCACCGCGCAGCAGAAAAAGGCGACTTTCAAGGATGTCGCAGGAATCGAAGAAGCCAAGGAAGAGCTGCAGGAGATTATTGATTTTTTGAAGGACCCGCAAAAATTCCAGAAGCTCGGCGGGCGCATTCCCAAGGGCGTTCTGCTGGTGGGCCCTCCGGGAACCGGCAAGACTCTGCTGGCGCGGGCCATCGCCGGCGAAGCCAACGTTCCTTTCTTCTCGATCTCGGGCTCCGATTTCGTTGAGATGTTTGTGGGCGTCGGCGCCAGCCGGGTTCGCGATCTATTCGAGCAAGGCAAGAAAAACGCGCCCTGCATCATCTTCATTGACGAAATTGACGCGGTGGGGCGCCATCGCGGCGCCGGCCTGGGCGGCGGCCACGACGAGCGCGAGCAGACTCTCAACGCTCTGCTGGTGGAAATGGACGGCTTCGAGTCCAACGAAGGCGTGATCCTGATTGCGGCCACGAACCGGCCCGACGTGCTTGACCCGGCGCTGCTGCGTCCCGGGCGCTTCGATCGCCGGGTGGTGGTGCCTCGGCCGGACGTGAAGGGCCGCGAAGAAATCCTGCGCGTGCATACGCGCAAAGTGCCGATGTCAGACGATGTGGATCTGTCAGTGATCGCGCGCGGGACGCCTGGCTTTTCAGGCGCCGATGTGGCCAATCTCGTGAATGAATCCGCGCTTTGGGCCGCTCGACAGAATCGCAAATTCGTCGCCATGGCTGATTTCGAAATGTCCAAAGACAAAGTGCTGATGGGGGCCGAACGGCGATCGTTGATTCTCTCCGACGATGAAAAGCGCAACACCGCCTATCATGAAGCCGGTCATGCTTTGGTCGCCGCGATGACGCCCGGAGCAGATCCACTTCACAAAGTAACCATCATTCCCCGCGGCATGGCTTTGGGAGTAACCATGCAGTTGCCGATCGACGACAAGCACACCTATACGAAGGAATTTCTCGAATCGCAGCTCGCCGTATTGATGGGCGGCCGCGCGGCGGAAGAGATTTTCCTGAACCATATCACCACCGGCGCAGGCAACGATCTGGAACGCGCCACGGATATGGCTCGCCAAATGGTCTGCGAATGGGGCATGAGTACGCTAGGCCCTCTGACGTTTGGAAAAAAGGAAGAAGCGATCTTTCTGGGCCGCGAGATCGCGCAGCACCGCGACTATTCCGAGGACACCGCGATCAAGATCGATATGGAAGTTCGCGACATCGTGACTCGCGGTTACACCAGCGCGCGCTTGATTCTGGAGACGCATCGCGATTCGCTGGAGCGCGTCGCGCTTGGTTTGCTCGACCGCGAAGTGCTGGACGCGACCGAACTCAAGCTGCTCATCGCCGGCAAACCGCTGCCGGATAAAGTACCGCCTCCGCCGCCGTCAGCGCCGCCTGTGCCGGCCAAGGAGCCTTCGCTCACTTTGCGTCCCGAGCCTCGTCCGATTCCGGGAATGGCCAAGGGCGAAAAGCCTGCGCCGGCCTGACCGATTTAAAATTTCACGATTGTTCCGGCCCCGGATTATTCGGGGCCGTTTTTTTTTGGAGGGAGGGCTTACACCGTGCGGAGGAGAGGCGTGATGCTGAAGCCTGCGCTGTATACCGATTGTTGCGCGGGCGGGGGCGCCACCAGATGCACCGCGCGACGTAGTCGCTCCGGGTGGCAGGGCCTCATCATGCAGATGATGGCACCGAGCTTGTGGCCGGCGGCGTAATCAGAGGGCAGCGCAGAAGTTGTGGTCAGAATCACGGGGATGTGCCGCAGCCGGGGCGAAGTTTTCACGATCACGCACAAGTCGCGTCCGGAAATTTCGTTTCCTTCCGCCTCGGCGAGCAAGACGTCTGGCTTCTCCACGCGAAGGACCTCGAGCGCTTCTTGCGCTGTCGCTGCGATCAACACGCGATATCCGTCTTGCTCGAGCAATTCGCGCACGGCCCTGGCTACCTGCGGATCGGATTCGACGCCCAGCACCAGGACCTGGTGCGGATAGGGCGTGGCATTCCAATCCCAAGCATGGTTGCCGCTTTCAGCGCGAAACTGCACGGCCACGGCGAAATGCATATCCGGCAGCAGCGCGCTGCGAACCACCATTGCAGTGCGCGCCACGTTGATCGCCCCGGGCGCTTCCCAATAAGGAAATGTGACTTCGAGAGCTTGCTCCACCCAGTATCCGCCTCGTCGTGTGCGGATTAGCAACCCGTCTCGCGTCACATCCACACTCTTGCCCACATCTTCAAACAGTTGGTGCGTTCCCATTCCGCCGCGGATGAGGACCGAACCGATCACTTTGGCGCGCCAGCGAGCGCGCCGCTCCTTGCCCTGCGGTAAGGTATTTTGGTTGCTTGAAACTGCGCTGAGAGTACTCGAAGTGTTTGCGCTCATGACGATTGCCCGCCGCTCCGGAGATTCAAATTAGTGAGGAACTATAAACCTGACGCCAGGAAACCGCCTGGGATGCTGAGGTTGTCAGGGCGTTCGCATGAGGAACGAACACAAGGTTCCCGGTCTTTAATGAATCGGCCGGGTGCGTTTAACTCTTTAGCCTGATGTTCTGCCGTGCCATAACGGGAGAGTCGGGGGATAGAAGCGGTGCCTGTCTGACGATTTCGCCCGCCGCTTGCGGCCAGCTCTTCCATTTTGATTCGACGCTATTCTTCCGGGGGCATTCTCGCCGCACGCCAAATTGGCGTAAAATAG
>JBAVQT010000180.1:0-4688 GCA_049694295.1 Candidatus Acidiferrales bacterium | reverse complement strand
CACTGACACCGTACCCGTAAACGTCTCCGTCCCTGGCGTGATCACCGGCGTCGCCGCCGCTTGTTGCGTATACACCGCAGTCGCCTCGGCGCTCGCCGTGTCTCCCGGCGCCGTTGCAATCGCGTTCACCGTCGTCGTCGCGCTCACCGTAATCGCACCCGCGTACTGCGTCGTGCCTGAAGCTCCCACCACTGGCACGCTCCCGTTCGTCGTGTAGTAGATCGTCGAACCACTCGTTGCATCGGTGATCTGCACCGGCACGCTACCGCTGAACGTCTCGGAGCCCGGACTGATTATCGGCGTCGACACCTGCGTCGCGCCCGCCGCCGTTGCATTGTAAGTCCACGACAATATTTGCTGGTTCGCCGTCAGTCCTCCGACTCCTCCCGTGAATCCCACATAGGCCGTCGAACTTCCCACTGCCGTCGCCAGATTCACAACCCAACTGTTCGTGAAAGTTTTTCCCACCGTCGCGTCCGACACCGTCAGAGTCAGCGTCGTCCCGTCGTAGGTGATCGTCGCGTTCATCACGTCCCCGCTGGTCAAAATTACCCCCGACGAGGTCATGTCAGTGTCGGGAGTAGTAGGAGACGCCCCGTCCAGATACACGCCCGTGGAATCTGTCCCTTCTCCTTCGTTGCTGTACAAATCGAACTTCACCGCCGCGCTGTTGGGAATCCCTCCGGTGCCGCCCAGCACATCCGGGCCGTACCCTAGTCCGCCGCCCGTGGGTCCCAGTGCGCCCGCGGAATTGTTCTGAATCGTGAAGGTAAATCCGTCGGCCTGGGCGCTGGTCAGCTGGAACCTAAAGTTCGTCGTAAACGCCTGGATGTTCACCGGCGTCGTGTAAAACACGCTCCCGGCTACGTTATTCGGGGTCGTGTTCGTCAACAGCACCGAATTCGTCGTCTGCTCCCACGCGGCCGTCCCGTTGAACTGCAATCCCGTCGACGTCGTGAACCCGCTCCCAAAATTGATCACTGGCGTGCCCGATCCGCCGCTCTGCAATGTGTAGGTCGCAGAAGCCAAGCCGCTGTTCGCGAATCCACTCGCCACCGCCATCGCCTTCACCGTCGTCGTCGCGCTCACCGTGATTCCCGCGCTGTATGCCGACGTGCCCGATGCTCCCACCACTGGATTGTTTCCATTCGTCGTGTAGTAGATCGTCGACCCGGCCGTCGAGTCGCTCATTGTCACTGACACCGTACCCGTAAACGTCTCTGTCCCCGGCGTGATCACCGGCGTCGCTGCCGTGCCCTGCAGCGTGTAGGTCGCAGAAGCCACGCCGCTGTTCGCAAATCCACTCGCTACCGTCATCGCCTTCACCGTGGTCGTCGCGCTCGCCGTAAACGCCGCCGTGTACGGCGTCGTGCCTGAAGCTCCCACCACCGGCGCATTCCCATTCGTCGTGTAGTAGATCGTCGACCCGGCCGTAGCATCACTCATCGTCACCGACACCGTGCCTGTGAACGTCTCCGTCCCCGGCGTGATCACCGGTGTCGCTGCCGCTTGTTGCGTATACACCGCGGTCGCCTCGGCGCTCGCCGTGTCTCCCGGCGCCGTCGCAATCGCGTTTACCGTCGTCGTCGCGCTCACCGTAATCGCACCCGCGTACTGCGTCGTCCCAGATGCTCCCACCACTGGCGCACTCCCGTTCATCGTGTAGTAGATCGTCGACCCACTCGTAGCGTCGGTGATCTGCACCGGCACGCTACCGCTGAACGTCTCGGAGCCCGGACTGATTATCGGCGTGGACACCTGCGTTCCTGTGACCGTCGTCGGAGTGAAAGTCCACGTCTCGATCTTCTGGCTCGCCGTCTCGCCGCCTGTCCCTCCCGTGAATCCCACATAGGCCGTGTTCGATCCCACGATCTGCGGAATATTCACCGTCCAGCTCGTCGAGAACGTCTTGGCCACCACCGCATCGGTGATCGTCATCGTGAGCATCGTGCCGTTGTAAGTCATCTGCACGCTCATGGTGTCGCCGTTGTTCAGGATCACTCCGGACGAGGTCATGTCGATCGCCGGAGTTGTAGGCGATGCCCCATCGGTGTACAACCCCGTCGAGTCATCCCCCTCGCCGTTATTGCTGTAGAGATCGTATTTCACAGCTACGCTATTGGGGATTCCGGGAGTGCCGGTAGGATTGTCCGGTCCATAGCCCAAGCCTCCGCCGCTCGGTCCCAGCGCCGTGGCACCCGACGGTGAATTTTGAATCGTGAAGGTGATACCGTCGGCCTGCGCATCGGAAAGTTGGAATGTGAAATTGTTCGTAAAGCTCTGAATGTTTTGCGGTGTAGTAAAAAATGCGCTGCCCGCCTGGTTGGTCCCGCCGTCTGTCAGCTGCAGCCGGCTGTCGTCGAGGTCGGTCGTGCCATTGAACTGCATTCCCGTTGAATTGGCGAAACCGCCGGCGTAACTGATGGTGCCCGGAGCGATCGTGTAGATCGCCGAGGTCGCCGTGCTCTGCGTGAGTCCGCTGGCCGTGGCGATGGCGCTGATCGTCGCGGTGCTCGCTACCATGATAGGTCCGCTGTATACCGTCGAGCTGGTGGTGGCGGTGCCGGTGGTCGAATAGTAGATGGTCGCGCCCGCTGTCGTGCTCGAAAGCGCCACGCTCTGCGTCGAATTGTAGATGCCAGCCGCCGGCGAAAACTGCACGGGCGCCGCCTGCGATCCGATCGTGAACGTCGCGGTCGAGACCGCGCTCTGCGAAAAGCCCGGGGCCACCGCGATAGCATTGATCGTCGTCGTCGCGCTTACGGAAATCGCGCCGCTATACAAAGTTGAGCTCGTCGTAGGCACCGTGCCGTTTGTGGTGTAATAGAACATCGCGCCCGCCGTGGTGCTCGAAAGCGTCACGCTCTGGGCCGAGACGTACGACCCCCCCGCCGGGCTGAACGCCGGTGCGACGGTCGGGGACTGATCGCTCAATAACCCGAACACGTCCACTTCCTCTTGCGCGCCCACATACACTTTGCCGTTCGTCACCACCGGCACCGCGAATTTTACCGCGGGCCCCATGGTGTCGCGTCCGCTCGTCAGATTCGAGGCGTACAGCAGGTTCGAAACGTTGGTCGCCGAATACGCTCTTAAAATCGCCGGCCCGCTGGAGGTATACGCATCTGTTTCCGCCGCCCAAACGATTCCGTTGGTCGTGCCGTTCGAGGAAATCACGGGCGTCGATCCTGGAAAACCGCTCGTCGCCGCGGACTGTGACGTAGCGGACGCCGAGATCGCTCCGCTCGTCACGGAATACGCCTGCAACGCTCCGCCGCTTCCCCATACATATACATTTCCGTTCCAATACGCCGGCATGGACCACAAGCCGCCATCGATATCCACTGTCTGCAGAATTTCAGGATCGCTCGAGCACCCGTTGCAGTAGTGGCTGCCGTCGCTGGTCATCTTGTCGCGATTCACCACGTAGAGGTGGCCCTGCTTGCCGGACTCCACCAGAATGTGCGGGTACGTTCCCGTCTGATCGGGCAGGACCAGCGCGCCGCCCGACCCAACATCCGAATCCGCACCATCGAGGCTCGATTGGTTATATGGCGTGAAGTAGTCGGTAGGCGTCAGCACTCCGTTCGCCAGGTTCACCTTCACCAGGCTGTCGCCGTAGTCGATCGTCGTGCTGGGCGCCGGCGCGGGTGTCGTGACCGTATCATCACCGTTTCCGGTCGCCACATAGGCGTACCCGTTGGCGTCCACCGCCAGCCCTGAACCCGCAGCCCAAAGCCCATTTCCCTTGCCGTTCGGTGACGTGCACCATGCGCCGGTCTGCGCCAAAGTTGTCCCGTTATAGGCCAGGATCCAACCGTGCCACGGACCATTGTCCCCATGCGCCGCAAATCCGATGTAGACGTACCCGTTGAGAAACAACATTCCCGGCCGGTTGTTCTCCCATTGCGGATTGAATGGCACCTGCCCGCCCACCGCATCCGGAGCCGTCCCCGGCACGCTGGCGCTCAGAACTACGGGCCCACCGAACTTTTCTGCGCCCGAGGTGATGTCCAGCGCGTGGAGGCGATAGATGATATTTCCGCTTTCCTTCGTATTCACCAGCACGTAGAGCGTATTCGTCGCGCTGTTGATGACCGGAGTGCCGGTGATTCCGATGATGGGATTAATATCCTGGGTGTTGCCGACATCGCTTGGCGTTAGCGTGGTCGCGCCGTTGATGAGAAAGCTCACCTGCCAGAGAGCTGCGCCTCCCGTGTCCGCGTCAAATGCATACAAGCTGTCGTTCTCGGTCGCCACATACAGCACGTTGTGCGTGCCCTTCCCGGAAATCGCCACCCCCGGCACATAGAGGGGCTGCGCATAAACGTATCCATCGACGGACAGCGTAAATAGCTTGCCGAACGTCGTCGCGGTGACGTTGGTCGGAGTCAGAATCGTCTCAGCAGTGTTCTGGCCCGTTCGCGCATTGTCGTAGTGCTGCGTCAGAATCGGCGTCTGGGCAAGAGCGGCGCTGGAGCACCCAAGCGCTGCCAACGCAAGGATTACGGTTCGTCGCGCGCTCATCTTAATTTTCATGATTTTGACGTCCACATGGAATGATTTACAGATAGATCCCTTGCGCCTGAAACATGCCCCAAAGCCCCAAATGCCGGCCAATAAGAGTGTCTGGATGGTTACACACTCCATTACCGAAGTTCACCAATAAAATTGGGCCTTTCGCGTAC
>JBAVQT010000179.1:0-5293 GCA_049694295.1 Candidatus Acidiferrales bacterium | reverse complement strand
TCACGGCGTGCTCGAGGCGGGTGTCGAGATTGTAATGCACCTGCGCTAGAGTTTCGCCCGCGCGCACAGCATCCCCAACTTTTTTCTCGATCACCAGGCCGACGGCGGGATCCACGGCGTCCTCTTTTTTTTCGCGGCCTCCGCCCAGCATCATGCTGGCCACGCCAACCTGTTCGCAATGAATTGCGGCAATGAATCCGGCGGACGGCGAGGCAATGCGAGCGTGGTAACGGGCGCGAGGAAGGCGCGAAGGATCGTCCACGACTTTTTCATCGCCGCCCTGGAGCCGAATCACTTCGCGGAATTTTTCGCGCGCGCGGCCGGAAGAAATCATTTCGGCGGCCAGCGAGCGGCCATCATCCACGGAGGCGGTCCGACCGGCCAGGACGAACATCCAGGCGGAAAGTTCGAGCGAAAGATCGCGCAGGTCGCCTGGCCCGCCGCCGCAGAGAACTTCAATGCACTCCTCGACTTCCAAAGCGTTGCCCACTTTGCGCCCGAGCGGCTGGGACATATCGGTGATGAGCGCGACCACTTTTTTGCCCATGCGCGCGCCGGTGGAGACGAGCAGGCGCGCGAGATTTTCGGCCTCCGCGGAATTTTTCATGAACGCGCCGCTGCCGGTCTTGACGTCGAGAACGAGCGAATCGATTCCTTCGGCGAGTTTCTTGCTCATGATCGAGCCGCAGATGAGCGCGGGGCTTTCGACGGTGGCGGTGACGTCGCGCAGGGCATAGAGTTTTTTGTCGGCCGGAGCGATTTCGGGAGTCTGGCCGATCAGGGCGCAGCCGCACTCGGCGAGGACGCGGCGAAAATCGCGGAGCGAGAGATTGACGTTGAAGCCCGGGATGGCTTCGAGCTTGTCGAGCGTGCCGCCGGTGTGGCCCAGTCCCCGGCCCGAAATCATGGGGACGAAAACGCGCGAGTTGGAAGTGGCGGCCGCGGCAACGATGGGCGCGAGGATCAGCGATGTCTTGTCGCCGACGCCGCCCGTGGAATGCTTGTCAACTTTCGCGCCCGGCAAATCGGAAAGATCGAGCACCTCGCCGGAGCGCAGCATGGAATCGGTGAGCGCGGCGACTTCGGCGGCTGACATGCCGCGCCAGACCACGGCCATCAGAAATGACGCGAGTTGGTAATCGGGAATACCGCCGTGAGCGGCACCCTGCACGAGGAAACCTATTTCCGGAGCGGTGAGTTCGTGGGCGTCGCGTTTTTTGCGGATCAGGTCAACGGCACGCATGGGAGCAAAACGCTAGCATCCGGCGCGAGGGGATGCAAGGACGGCACGCGCAGAAAGCGCTTTCCGCGATGGAGGCGCGAGACGACGAACAGAACCGCGTGGCGAAAAACGAAACGCCGCGGCGGAGCGAATACCCTGCCCCGCCGCCGCGCGACATGCGATTTATTGAGCCGGCTGGCGGTTGCGATGGCCGGTTCGAGTGGTGCTGTGCCGGACGCGAACGAACGGCTCTGTTGTGGAACTGGACAATTTTCCAGCGTGCTTGACCTCGGAAAGCCGCCATGACCAACAGATTTCGACGCAGACGCATGTCATCCTCCCAAGATTCGTTTCAAACATGGATGTGGTTGCCGACAGCGACCCGAGGGCATGCAAGCAACGCAAATTGGACGAGATGTGCGCAAATGGCCCACATTCCCGGCGCGCTATATAATGGCCGGGACGTCCAAAAAACGATTCATGGGAGGGCTTGATGGCCAAGATGCGCGCGGTGCAGGTGGCAAAGGCGAATGGAACTCTGGAAATGGTGGAACGCGAAATTCCCGAGGCGGGTGCGGGCCAGGTCCGCATCAAAGTGCAGGCTTGCGGAATCTGCCACAGCGATGAAGTGACCGTTCACGGACTCTTTCCCGGAATTGAGTACCCGCGCGTTCCTGGCCACGAAGTGGTGGGGGTGATCGACGCGGTGGGACCGAACGTCAAACGCTGGAAGGTGGGCCAGCGTGTGGGCGTGGGCTGGAACGGCGGCTACTGCGGCTACTGCGACACTTGCCGCCGCGGCGATTTTTTTGCCTGCGAGACGAGCACCGATATTACTGGCGTCTCGCGCGACGGCGGCTACGCCGATTACATGGTCGCGTCGGCATCGGCGCTGGCGCTGGTGCCCGCGGACCTATCCGCGGCGGACGCTGCGCCGCTGATGTGCGCGGGAGTGACTACGTTCAATTGCCTTCGCAATAGCGGCGCGCGGCCCGGCGAGACGGTCGCGGTGATCGGGCTGGGCGGCCTGGGTCATCTGGCCGTGCAGTTCGCGGCGAAGAGTGGCTTCAGGACCATCGCCATCGGCCGCGGAAATGATAAAGGAGATTTCGCGAGGAAACTGGGCGCGTCTCACTACATTGATAATGCGTCGCAAGACCCTGCGGCGGAATTGCAGAAACTCGGCGGCGCAAATGTAATCCTTGCGACGGTGACCAGCGCGGACGCGATGAAAGCCGTGATCGGCGGCCTGGCCGTGAAGGGCAAGCTGATGATTATCGGCGCGGTCCCCGCTATGGAAATTCCTTCGCTGCAACTGCTGCTGAAATCGCAGGGCATCGAGGGCTGGTATTCAGGGACGTCCATAGACTCGCAGGAAACGCTGGCGTTCAGCGTGCTGTCCGGCGTGCGCTCGATGAACGAAGTTTATCCGTTGGAGCGTTTCCAGGAAGGGTACGAGCGAATGACCACCGGAAAAGTCCGGTTCCGGGCCGTGCTCACCATGGAGAGTTAAGGGCGAGCGCGCCATCAGGGAGTGAGAGCCGCTTGCGGCCGGGCGGAGATGTCCGCGGCGACAGATTGCATTTCGGAGTGAATGCGACCGTTGGTGGCCAGCAGTTCGCGGTCGCCCGCATGAAACGGGCGGCCCGAAAAATCGGTGACGGTGCCGCCCGCTTCGCGAATGATCAGAATTCCTGCGGCCGTGTCCCACGATTTGAGACCGAATTCCCAGAATCCGTCGAAGCGCCCGCATGCCACCGAGCACAAATCGAGCGCGGCCGAGCCATCGCGGCGAATGCCGTGGGTGCGTAGAGTGAATCCCCAGTAGTAATGAATGTTGACGCTGCGCGCGACTTTATCGGTGGGAAATCCCGTCGAGAGCAGGCTCTGCGCCAGGCGTTCTACCTGCGAAACGTGAATCGGTTTCTGATTGAGGAACGCGCCTTCATCGCGCGTGGCCGTGAAAAGCTCGTTGGCGAAGGGATTGAGGACCACGCCGACCAGCGGCTCGCCTTCATCGAGCAGCGCGATGGAAACCGCCGAGCAGGGATAGCCATGCGCGAAATTCGTGGTGCCGTCGAGCGGATCCACGTGCCATGTGAAGCGCGACTTCGCCACCGAGCCTGCGCCACCCTCCTCCGCAATGATCGCGTGCTGCGGAAAATGGCTGCGCAGCCGCGAGACGATCAGCGCCTCGGAGCGCTTATCCGTCTCAGTGACCAGGTCCACGTCGCCTTTGTAGGAGATGTGCTTGGGGCGCGACGATTCGTTGAGGAGAATCGAGCCTGCGTCGCGAGCCGCCGAGACGGCAATTTCGAGGAATGAGTTCATCGGCTAACCATTGTAACGGCGCGAACGCGCTGGCGGAAAGGGCCAAAAGCGAAGTGCGGGGCCATCCGTGGGGCGTCGGCGTCTCGCCGGCGGTCTTGCCTTTCGTCCTTGACTCTCGACTCTAAACTCTCAACTCTGAACTCTGAACCTTCTTTTCATCGCCGCACTCCGCCACGCTCGCTCCGAAGTGACAGGCCGTCTACCGCAGCGCCGAAGGCGCGAAATATTCCTGGCGGTAGTGGACTGTGCCAGGGACGTTGACCTTGAGCGTTAGATGGCGCAGAGCGCCGGGGGAAGGCGAAGGGCTCGGATAGTAGCCGATTAAATATTGGGTGCGGAGCTCGCGGTCGATACGATCGAACATGGCCTCGAGTTGAGCGAAACTGTCGAGGAAATAGAGCGCGCCGCCGGTAGCGTCGGTCATGGTGATGAGCGCGTGCTCGCCGGCGGTGTTGCGGCCGCTTTCGGATTTCACCGGGCGAACCACGATGGAATAGAGCAGCGTGCTTGCGGCTACGGCGTTGCGCCGGGCCTGATCGAAGGAATCGGTGCTGGTGGTCTCGCCGGCGTCGGTGAGCAACACGATGGCGCGGCGGCGTCCAGCAGGGCGGCGGCGGAGCGCCTGGGAGCCAAGCGCGATCGCATCGTACATCGCGGTGCCTGCTCCCGGCGTGATGCGTCGCGCCGAGGCTTGCAGCTTGGCCACGTCGTCGGAAAATTCGCCGAGCTGCGTGACGGCATCGGAAAATTCGAAGACGGAGAGAGTGTCGTTGGGGCGGACCACCTGGCGAATGAAGTGCGCGGCGGCTTCGTCTTCGAATTTGAGGTCCATGGTAGTGCTCATGCTGGAGTCGATCATCAGCGCGAGATCGAGCGGGCGATTGGTGTCGGCCTCGAAGCGCACGATTTTTTGCGGCACGCCCTCTTCGGCCAGATCGAACGCGTCTGGCTTCAGGTCCACGACGGGCTGATTGTTGGCGTCAACCACGCTGGCGAAAATTTCCACCAGGTTGACGTCCACATGGATGCCGCCGGAATTTTTCTGCTGGTGGGCGGAGGCCCAGACGCGCGGCGCCAGCGGAGCAACGAGAATACCGAGCAGCGCGATCGAGAGCCAGACGGCAACCCAAGGCGAAAAAAAACGCGAGAACATGCCCGCCGCCATTTTTCTCCCGGTTATCGCGTTGTTCATCTAGGAATTGGATTCGCCGGAGGCGGAAATGGCTGGCCGGGCCGCGGAGATCGGTTCGCCTTCGGCCCACACGGCGCCGGAGGCGAAATATTCTTTCTTCCAGATCGGCACCGTGCGCTTGAGAGTGTCAATCGCAAAGCGGCAGGCATCGAAAGCCTGCGCGCGATGCGGCGAACTGACCGCGATCAACACGCTGGTCTCGCCAATTTCGAGGCGTCCCAGGCGATGCACGATGGCCAGGCGATCCACCGGAAATTTCTCGCGAATCTGCGCGCCCAGCTCGCGAATTTTCCCGAGCGCCATGGCTTCGTAGGCTTCGTATTCAAGGTAGAGAGTCTGCTGCCCGCGCGAATGATTGCGAACGAATCCGTCGAAGATGACTAGCGCGCCGTCTTCCGGAGACTTGATCTGCGCCAGAATCTCCTGAGAATTTATCGGTGTACGTACGATGGCGAAGAAGCCGTCGCGCGAGGCAGCGCGCACCGTCGCCGAACCCCCACTGACCGGCGGGAGAAATGCGACTTCATCGCCTGGCGCCAGTGCCGAGA
>JBAVQT010000178.1:0-3272 GCA_049694295.1 Candidatus Acidiferrales bacterium | reverse complement strand
CGCGCGCCGCCGACGTGGAGATATCCGGTGGGCGAGGGAGCGAAGCGGACGCGCGGGGAGCTGGATGCAGGCATTAAGCAGAGTTCCTTTCCAAAAATTGGAAGAGCAACAGTCTAACGGAACAAGGAGGCAAAATCGAGCAGCCCCAAGGGGTCGCACAAGGTTCGGCATCGCGAATAGATAATTGGTGGTACGCGCGGCCTATTGACCGGGCCGGACGGAGCGAAGATAGTCGAAATGGAACAGTGGCTCCCGGGAGGGCGCAAAGTCCATGTTTTTCTAGGGATTGGCGGTAGGCTGGGAAGAGTTGACCCCCAGGAAACCAGGTCTGGACACCCGCCCGGAAAGCCGCACATTTTCTGTTATTCTCGAAGGTAAGGGTTAAGTGTCTCCGGTAGTGTCCTTGGAGTGGAGTGCGGAATTGCTGAACCACGTAAACATGGGCGGAGTCGTGTTGCTGGCCGGGTCGCTGCTGCTGGGGACGTTTTTCGCGTTCGTCTACCGGCAGAAGCGGCAAAGCTACCTGCTGGTGTGGACTATCGGCTGGTTTCTGATTTTCTTGCAGGTGGCGATGGGATTTGCGAGCGCTGGAGCCGCGGCGCCAGCGTGGCAACGAGCTGGCACGGCCTGGGTGCTGGCGATGGCGGCGGTGGCTTTCTATGGGTCGGCGCGGCTCTATGCGCAGAAGCGGTTCGAGTTGCGCGGTGCGATCGCGGCTGCGGCGGGCGCTGCGATCTGGGCGATGGCTTTCTCGCGCGGGTGGGTGGTGGCGCCGCTGGGTCTAGGCGTGGCGCTGGTCTTTCTGGTGGTGGCGCAAACGTTCTGGTCCGAAGGACGCAAGCAAGAGTCGCGAGCGGACCTGCTGCTGTCGGTGACATTTATTGCCTGGGCTGCATTGCAGATTGTGGTCGAGTTCCAGCCGCGAATTACGTGGCTTGCGCGGCACGATCTGCAACCGCTCACGCTGCTGCCGCTGACGTTTGCGGGCGTGCTGATGGTGATGGCGGTATATGAGGAAGAGCGGCGGCGGGTGGAACGCAACATGGTGGCGCTGTCGAACCTGAATCTGGCGACGTCCACATTCGTGGGCGGCGAAATCCAAAAAATGCTGGCGCAGGCGCTGGACCGGGTGCTCAACGTGGTGCGCATCCCGGCGGGGGCGCTGGTGCTGCACTACGGAGAAGCGGCGGGGCCGACTTCGGTGGTGGCGACCGGACTGGCGGACGAATTCTGCACGCGAATGCAGGAGAGCGACCAGGAGCATTACATCGTGAACCTGGTGGCTTCGCTGGGCGGGCTGGTGGTGCTGCGAAATCTAGCGGAGGATTCGGATTACGAAGCGCTGGAAAAAGAGCCGGCGTTTGGGCGGGTAAGAAAGCTGCTGCTGGGACAAGGGCTGCGAACGGTGGTGGGAATCAGCCTGCAGGCGAAAGAGCGCGTGTTTGGGGTGCTGCTGCTGGGAACGCCGGACGCGCGAAATTTCACGCCTGCGGAGCGGCGGCTGCTGCTGGCGCTGGGACACCAGATCGGGATGGCGGTGGAAAACAGCTATCTGATTCAGCAGACGGCGCGGCGCAGCGAGGAATTGCACATCCTGAACGAAGTGGGGCGGGCGCTGAGCTCGACGCTGGACGTGGAGGCACTCTTCAACCGTATCCACGCGGAGATGCGGCGGCTGCTGGACGTGAGCAGCTTCTTCATCGCGTATTACGACCAGAAATCGCAGACGGTGCGCTTCGATATGGAAGTGGCGGATGGCGAGCGGGTGCCGAAGCGGACGCGCGCGGCCGGGAATCACCTGGTGGAGTTCCTGGTGCGAACGCGGCAGCCACTGCTGATTCGCGACCATTTCGAGGAACATGCCGCCAAGCTGGGATTCGAACCGTCGCGGAAGGCGGGATCGTTCTGCGGCGTGCCGATGATCATGTATGACCGAGCGATCGGCGTGATGGCGGTGCACAGCCCGAAGGAGCGCGCGTTTGACGAAGGGCATCTGGAATTGCTGCGGGTGCTGGCCAGCGAGGCGGGCATCGCGATCGAAAACGCGCGACTTTTCTCCGAGGAGCAGAAGAAATCGCGGCAATTGACGCTCCTGAATAATATTTCGAGCCACGCCATCACGACGCTGAACCCCGAAGAGATGCTGGCGAAAGTGGCGGAAGAGATCGAGGGTGGGCTGACCTACGACCACATCGGCATCGCGATTTTGGATTACACATCCAAGGAACTGGTGGTGCGCGCCGAAGCCGGAGCGCGCCGCGAAGCGACGGGACGGCGAATCGCGCTGGGCGATGGCCTAGTGGGGCAGGTGGCGCGAAGCGGGCAGATCGGCATCGTGCGAGAGGTGAACGAGGGCACGGCGCATCCGGTGCTGGCAGGGTCGGTGGCCGCGATCGCCCTGCCGGTGACGTACGCGGAGCAACTGCTGGGCGTGCTGTATGTGGAATCGGCGGAACCGTGCGATTTCGCGGAATCGGAAGTGCTGCTGCTGCGGACGCTGGCGGATCTTTTTGCGGGCGCGCTGCACAACGCGATCAGTTTCCAGAAGGCGCAGGAACAGGCGATCACAGACGGACTGACGGGCGTGAAGACGCATCGCTTCCTGATGGAGGCGCTATCGGCGGAATGGAAGAGGTCCACGCGCGCGGCGCGGCCATTTGCGCTGGTGCTGATGGACCTGGACCGTTTCAAATTCGTGAACGATTTTTACGGGCACCTGGAGGGCGACGTGGTGCTGCAGCGCGTGGGGCATATTTTGGAGCAGAACTGCCGGCGTTCGGACGTGGTGGCGCGCTACGGCGGCGACGAATTCGTGATTCTGATGCCGGAGACGGCGGTGGAGCAGGCGCGGCAGCTGGCGACGAAACTGCGAGGATGGGTGGCGTCCGATCCGCTGCTGAAAGACAAGAACATCACCGCGAGTTTTGGAATCGCGGGATTCCCGGTGCACGGTTCGACACCGCAAGAATTGATTCAGGTGGCGGATTCGTCGATGTATCTCTCGAAGCACCAGGGCGGCAACGCGGTATCGAGCGCGGACCATTGCGATTCGGCGGACACCAAAGAGTGGAAGAAGGACGTGCTGGAGGCATATCTCGGCGTCACGCTGAAGCGGCTGTTTTCGACCGGGCCGGAAGCGTTCGAGGAAGTTTATCGGAGACTGGAACAATTCACGCGATCTCTTTCGGAATCTTCCGGGCCGGGCGGAACGCCGGATGAGCTGCCACCGGCGGTGGTGGAGACGGTGACATCGCTGGCGCTGGCGATTGACG
>JBAVQT010000177.1:0-6010 GCA_049694295.1 Candidatus Acidiferrales bacterium | reverse complement strand
GGGATTGTGCAACCTCTAATCTGGGTGGCTGTGGCGCCAATTCCAATACTGCGACTGCTCGCGGCGGTTGGCCTTGTTGTATTCGTGATAGTGGCGGTGATTTGTCGAAAGATAGAGGCCCCACTGCGCGTTCTCGTGGTCGTCCCAGTTGTGATAGTCCTTGTGATCTCGATCGTAGACGCGGACCTGAACTGCTGCTTGCCCAGGCGCGGGGAGAGCCATGGCCGCGGCGGGCACTGCAAGAGCGGCGGTGAGAAACAGCGAAGCGATGAGGCGGTGCGGGCGATGCATATCGTGTAGTCCTCCAAATTTGAAGTGGCCGAAATCGATGTCGCGGCAGGTTTGACTATGCGACGCGGGACGCCAGGGAAATGTCTCATTTAGCACACCGATGGCGCTTAGGGCACGCGAAGGCGTTGCGGTGGCGGCGGGGCAGGCACGCCTAAAGGCACGGTGGGGGGGCGATTTCGATGACGCAATGGCGACTGCGGGCCTCGGCGCGATAGGGATTATCGCTTTCGAGATTCAGGCTTGGTTATTCGCGGTATGCAAAATTTCCGATTTCGAATATCTCCCGCTCTGAGTTACCCTGAGGCGTGCGCCTAACTTTTCGCTCTCTTCGAATCGCCGCATTTATGGGCGTCGCGATTTTTTGCGTGGCGGCCTGTGGTCATAATTCCTCTTCGCAAGCTGCCGCGTCGTCGGCGAGCACGACAGCCGCCAGTGCCGCCGCCACGCCACAGGCTCCAGCGATTCCCGCGTCGGAAGTTGCGCCTCCGCCTTCGCAAACTGGCGGCTTCGACGGCGCCGCAGCCTATCGTTTCACTTCGCAGTTGGTGGCTTTTGGCCCGCGCCCGCCCGCGTCCGATAATATTCGCCGCACCCAGGAGTTTGTCGTCGCGCAGCTAAAGTCTTTCGGCTGCCCCGCTGTAGATACCGACGAATTTCACGCCAACACTCCGGTTGGCAGCGTGGCCATGAAAAATATCGTGGCGAAAATTCCAGGCTCGGGGCAGGGAATTATTCTGCTGCTGACGCACTACGATACCGATACGGTGACGCCCGCCGGACAGCACATGGACAATTTCGTGGGCGCCGATGACGGCGGCTCGTCCTCCGGACTGCTGCTGGAAATCGCGCGCATCCTCTGCGGCGATAAGACGCGCCAGCCAAATTCGGTGTGGATCGCTTTTCTCGACGGTGAAGAAGCGTTCGTGGATTGGAACGCCAACAACGACAATACTTACGGCTCGCGCCAGATGGCCGCCAGCATGGCCGAATCGGGCGAGCTGAAGCGCGTGAAGGCCGTGCTATTGGCCGATATGGTGGGGCCGATCGGGCTGCGTATCCGGAGGGATGAGAGTTCGACGCCCTGGCTCACTAATCTGGTTTGGAAAAACGCGGAACGATTGGGATACCAGGATATTTTCGTCGCGCAGTCCGCGGGCCCCATCAGCGACGACCATCTGCCCTTCACCAAGCGCAACATTCCCTCGGTGGACGTAATCGATCTGGTGGACGCGCCGGTGACGAGCTACTGGCACACGCCGCAGGACACCATGGACAAGATCAGCCCGCGCTCGCTGGCGATCGTGGGGCATGTTTTTATGGCGTCGATCGCGGAGCTTCAGCAGAAATTCCGCTGAACCCGACGGGATTCGACTTTGGACTTTCAACTCTTAACTCTCAACTTTCAACTCTGAACTCTCAGATTGAACTCACGACTCGGACTTGCAAATTCTCGTGTCCGGCGCTTGCTCCGCCCCTGCTACACTTTCGTCTGGTGAAAATCGGCGTCATCGGCGAAGTGCTGTGGGACGTGATCGGCAACGCCGAGCATCTTGGCGGAGCTCCCTTCAATTTCGCGGCGCACGCTCGCATTCTGGGGCACGACGTAGCGTTCGTCAGCGGCGTGGGCGCGGACGATCGCGGCGCACGGATCCTGGCGCGCATGGATGAAATGCATCTGACCACGCGCTATGTGGCGCGGGTGGACGACCAGCCGACCGGCTACGCCACCGTCAGCGTGGATTCCGCCGGGCAGCCTTCCTTCATTCTCCATCGGCCGGTGGCTTATCATTTTCCCGCGCTGGCGCCAGATGATTTCGCGACGCTGGTATATCCGCCACCCGATTGGATCTATTTCGGCACGCTTACGTTCATGAGCGAGCAGGCCAAATCTCTGGCGTTTCGTCTGCTGGATGCCGCGCCCGCTGCGCGGCGTTTTTACGACGTGAATCTTCGGCACAATTGCTACACGCCGGAACTGCTGGATGAACTGATGGGGCGTGCTACCATCGTCAAGCTCAACGATTTCGAAATTGACGAAGTCGCGCGCATCTTTCGCCATCCCAATCTCACCTTCGAGAATTTCGCGCGCGCCTACGCTCAAAAATATTCATGGCAGGGAGTTTGCATCACGCGCGGCGCCGACGGCTGCGCCGTGCTGCTGGGCGACGATTACTTCGAATCGCCGGGCTTCCGCGTGAAAGTCGCCGACGCCATTGGCGCGGGAGATGCTTTCGCAGCGGCGTTCGTGCATGGGCTTTCGGCCGGCTGGCCACCGAAGCGCGTCGCTGCATTCGCCAATTGCGTGGGCGCGCTCATCGCTTCGCGCACCGGCGCAATCCCAGAATGGTCGCCCGTGGAATTGCCGCCGCTGCCTTAACCTTTCGATGGGTCAGCGGGGCCTGACGAAATCCATCACAGCGCTCGGCCCGCCGCGGCGCCCGACGCCCACGCCCACTGAAAATTGAATCCGCCGAGTTGGCCGGTCACGTCGACTACTTCGCCGATAAAAAACAGACCGCGCACTTTTCGGCTCTCCATCGTCTTGCTCGATAGTTCGTCCGTGTCGATTCCGCCGACGGTCACCTCGGCCTTCTCGTATCCTTCCGTCCCCGCGGGCGTCACGCTCCAGCCGTGCACACGGCTCTCGAAATCCGCCAGGGTCTGGTTGCTCCAGGCCGCGGGCGCGTGCAATTCCGTCCAGCGCTTCGCAAATCGCAAAGGCGTGAATCTCTGCAGCGCGGCGCGCGCCATCGCAGTGTTTCTCACGCTGGTCTCGCGCATGGCGGATGTCACATCCGCGCCCGGCGCGAGATCGATGCGGAGAGGCTCGCCCGCGTTCCAATAGGACGAGGCTTGCAAAATCGCCGGCCCGCTCATGCCCCGATGCGTGATTAACATGCTCTCGCGGAAAGATGGCGCGCCTGGGCCTGCGGCCGCCACCACATCACATGCGACGCCCGCGAGATCGCAATATTCCGTACGCTCATTGGGCGCGAATACTAACGGCACCAGTCCGGGCCGCGTCTTTCGGATGGCGACGCCGAATTGCCGCGCCAGATCGTAGCCAAGGGACGTTGCGCCCATCTTTGGAATCGACAGGCCGCCGGTGGCCACCACCAGCGCAGGAGCGCAAAAGTTTCCGGCGTCGGTCCGCACCTCAAACGAATCCGTGCGCCGGACCTGCTGAATCCGGCTGCGCAAAAATATCTCGACGCGCGCCGCGCGGCACTCGGCGTGGAGCATGTCCATCACATCGTGCGCCGAACGGTCGCAGAAAAGTTGGCCGAGTGTTTTTTCGTGGTAGGGAATCCGGTGCTTATCGATCAGGGCGATAAAATCGGCAGGGGTGTAGCGAGCCAGCGCGGATTTCGCGAAGTGTTCGTTCGAGGAAAGAAAATTATCGGGAGTGCAGTGTACATTTGTGAAGTTGCAGCGGCCGCCTCCGGAAATCAGGATTTTCTTTCCCGCGCGGTCCGCATGCTCGAGCACCGCGACGCGGTGTCCGCGCTTTCCGGCTTCGATCGCGCACATCAATCCCGCGGCGCCCGCGCCGAGAATCACCGCGTCAAATGTTGGCGTCAACTGTGGGCACAATCTTTCCGCGCCGATGAGGCGCCCCGGCCAGCATCTCGCATAGCGTCCGAGCGATCTGCAAGGGCAAAACGGCGGCGTCCAAATTCTAGCAACTTCACGGCCGGCTATCGGAACTTTTGCATGGAACTCGCCGCTCGCGCTTTGTACACTGGCTCCTCGATTGGCGTGCGATGAAGCTCGAGATCGCGCCGTCGCGGAGGTTTCATGCGTCACCCTGTCGTCGCTCTGATGTCGGGTTTTCTATTTGTTGCGATTGCGGCTTTTTTCGTCGCGGTTCCAGTTGCTGGCGCGCAAGCCGCAAGTCCGGCGACTGTCCGTTCGGCGCAGGCGTCCTCCGCGCCCGCTTCCCCCGCGGATGCCCAGCTCCTGAAATCCACCGAGTCGTTTCTTCGCGAACTTTTTGCGTGGGGGCCGGAATTCAAGGTTAAGCTGGGTCCGCTCGCGCCGTCGTCTTCGCCGGATTTTTACAGCGTTCCCGTGCAGGTGACCATCAACGGCCAGACCGACGCCGGCAGCGTCTACGTCAGCCACGACGGCAAGACGCTTTTTCGTGGCGATATGTTCAACACGGCGTCCGATCCCTTCGCCGCCGACCGCGCCAAAATTCATCTCGAGAATTCTCCATCGCGGGGCCCTGCCGACGCCAAAGTCGTGGTCGTGGAATACAGCGATTTCCAGTGTCCGCATTGCCGCGAGCTGTACGACAATCTGAAAACCATCGAGCCGCAATTTCCACAGGTCCGTTTCGTTTTCAAATCTTTTCCACTCACGCAAATTCATCCCTGGGCAGAAACGGCTGCCGTGGGCGCGCGCTGCGCGTACCTGCAATCTCCCTCCGGCTTCTGGAAAGTTCACGATGCGCTCTTCGACAATCAAGAATTTCTCTCGGCTGAAAATATTTACGACCGCCTGCTGCAATACGCCGCGCAAGCCAACCTCGACGCCGACGCATTTAAAGCCTGTCTGGCTGGCGACGATGCGAAGAAAGCGGTGGCCGAGGATCAATCCGAGGGCGTGGCGCTGGGAGTGAACAGCACGCCGACCGTGTACGTCAATGGCCGCTCGATCGCCGGCGGCGACAAAAATACCGTGACCCAGTTCATCCAGTTCGAGCTGGCCGCGCACCAGAAATGAGCATCGTCACTCTGGCCGTTCGCACTTCGCGCCGCACGGAGCTGAAAAATATTACGCGCGAAGTCGAGGACGCCGTGCACTCCTCCGGCGTCGCGCACGGCGTCTGCTATCTCTACGTTCCGCACACCACCGCCGGCGTTTTCATCAACGAAGGCTACGATCCGGACGTGGCGAGGGACATGGAGGGCGCGTTCGACAGGCTGGTTCCGGATAGCCCGCTCTTCCGGCATAACGAAGGGAATTCGGATTCGCACATCAAGACCGCGCTGGTGGGCTCGTCCGCGCTTGTATTCGTCGAAAATTCAAGGCTTGCGCTCGGCCGCTGGCAGCAAATCTTCTACGCCGAATTCGACGGCCCGCGCCAGCGCGAACTCCACGTGAAAATCGTCCGCGATCCTGGCTGAAGCGCGCCCTACGCGCCCCCAGGTGTTACTCTATTTTCGCTCCTGCGCGGAGCAATCATGCCACTGGGCATCTACATTCAGGTTCCGTTCTGCCAGACGAAATGCACGTACTGCAATTTCCATACAGACGTGGTCTCGCCGTCGCTCTACCAACCGTATGCCGATGCGGTGCGGCGAGAAATCGCGGCTACTGAAGACTTTCGCGGCGCGCCCGCCGATACCGTGTACTTCGGCGGAGGCACTCCCAGCTTGCTGTCCCCCGTGGCGCTCGCG
This sequence comes from Candidatus Acidiferrales bacterium, assembly GCA_049694295.1. Lineage (GTDB taxonomy): Bacteria > Acidobacteriota > Terriglobia > Acidiferrales > UBA7541 > Palsa-295. The sequence continues at coordinate 314 of JBAVQT010000177.1, read as the reverse complement.
CAGATTCTCGGCGCTCTGCGTGCGCGCTTTCAGCTTCCGGGCGCTTCGGCGCCAGCTGAAATTACACTCGAAGCCGATCCTGAAACGATCCACGCTGAAAATTCCGCCGCGTGGCGGGCTGGCAGCTTCAATCGCGTTTCGCTTGGCGCGCAGTCTTTTTCGGACGCGGAACTTTCCGCCTCGGGCCGCCTCCATCGCCGCGCTCACATCGCGCAGGCCGTCGCGACTCTCCGCGCCGCCGGCTTCGACAACATCTCGCTCGACCTGATCGCCGGCCTGCCGCATCAGACGGCCGACTCGTGGCAGGATTCTCT
>JBAVQT010000176.1:0-2249 GCA_049694295.1 Candidatus Acidiferrales bacterium | reverse complement strand
ATCCTCTGCTCGCGTCACGATTCGCCCGGCGATGACCCAAAACACAGCCAAGCTCGTTTTTTGGGGAGTGCGCGGCTCCACTCCGACGCTCGAGCGCGATACCTGGCGCTACGGTGGCAACACGCCCTGCCTCGAACTCACCGCTCCCGGCGGCGCTCGCTTCGTTCTCGATTGCGGCACCGGCCTTCGCAGCCTCGGCAATCATTGGAGCGCGCAGGCTCCCAGCGCCGGCATTGACGCTCACATTCTCGTCACCCACTATCACTGGGATCACATCCAGGGCATTCCTTTTTTCCACCCCTTCTTCCAATCCCAAAACCGCTTTCACTTTTACAGCTTCCAGTCCGAATTTCTTGGCCGCGATAGTCTGCGCCAGGTTCTCGAAGCCCAGCTCTCCAAACCTTATTTTCCCGTCGACGTTTCCATGATGACCGCGGCCCGCGAATTCCGCGAAGTTACCGGCGGCGAAAAATGGGACGTCCAGGGCACTCGTGTCACTGCCGCTTGGCTCAATCATCCCCAGGGCTGCCTCGGCTATCGCCTTGACACCGCCGCGGGCTCCATCGTCTACGCCACTGACAACGAAGCCGGCGTGCCTGAATTCGACGCCAACCTTCGTCAACTGGCACACGGCGCCGACGTGCTTATCTACGATTCGCAATATTCGCCCGAGCAAGCCACCACCGAGCGTCGTGGCTGGGGGCATTCCAGCTGGCTCGAAGGCGTGAAGGTTTCTCGCGACGCCAAGGTCCGCAATCTCGTGCTCTTCCATCACGATCCGGATTCTTCAGACAAGACAGTTGACGGTTTTCTCGCCGCCGCTCGACGCGAATTTCCCGCCACTTGGGCCGCCACCGAGGGAATGTCCATCACTCTCAGCGACCGCGGAGTGGGCGTTGCCATGCGCGAAGCGCGCACCGGCCAGCGCCGCCGCCTGCGCTTCACCGCCACCGTTACCGGCCAGTCCGAAGACGGCTCGCCATTCGAGGAGAAGGCCACTGTCCGCGACCTTAGCTTCCAGGGCGCTTATCTCGTTCTCACTAGCCGTCCGCGTCTGCAATCCGAACTGCGCGTGGTGATCGAAGCCGCCGCCGATCCGGGCCGCTCCAGCCTCCTTTCGCTTCGCGGCACGGTAGTCCATTTCGAGCCCGGCCGCGAGCATGAGCAGAACGGCGTCGGCGTCGTCTTCATCGAAGATCCCGATTCCGCGCACACCCGTGACTGAAATTGGATTCCTAACAGCGAGAAAATAATTCAGGAGGGAGCTTGCTCACTTCGCCGGCTTCCTCATCCGCCGGTTCTTGCGCGCCGTTTACTTCTTCGCGTCCAGCTTCGCCAGCTGCGATTCCAGATCAGCCAGCGCGCGATTCAACTGCTCGCGATACTGCGAATTCTGCGTAACTTCCAGGCTCTTCTGCACGCGCGAGCGGGAGAGTAGTAGCACTTCGCGCTGCCGCCGCGCCTCGCTCTGCTCCGGCGTGCTTTGCCTGCTCCGGTTCTTGCCGTCGTCTTCCTGGTGATCCTGCACTTGCCCTTCTACCGACTTGCTTTCCCATCCCCTGGCCATGCATTCATTATACGGTCCCAGCGCCGATTCCCACGAATTTCCTTCCATTAAGTTTCGTCCGCTGCGAATCCTCCTCCTCCGCGCCTCAGCGCAATCACGCCACCAGTCCCCCAGCCGCCGCGTCCGTTACTTCGGCCACTCCCATTTCATCCGCGATTTTCGGGGGCGGGCGTAACGACAAACACCAGCGACACGAGGTACACCACTATCCCCAGGCCGACTAGAGTCGCGGCCACGAACGCAAACAGCACGAACGACAACGGATGAAACCAAAGCAGGCTCACGATCTCGATCAGCAGCCCCGCGATTGCCAGCGCGCTCGAAATTTGCAGCAGCCGCCGCATTCCGATTTGGCCGATTTTCATGGCGCGGGCCTCCACATTTTTAGGTGGCTCAGGTTCGCGATGTCGTGCGCCGTATCGTGGCACCCGCTGCTCAGGCAAGACATTTGATTCGATTTGAGCGTCTCCAGCAGCGCCGCATGCACCGGATTCTCCTCGAAATTGCGAGCGCCCAGATGGCAGTGCAGGCATTGGGCGTTCTTGAATCCACCCGGTATTCGGATCGCCGCCGGATCGGGCGGCGTGCTCACGTATTGCATGTAAATTCGCTTCAGGCCCTGCACCTTGTCGTTCAGCGGGCCGTAGATCGAGTAGTCCGCATGGCACGAATAGCAGGCCAT
>JBAVQT010000175.1:0-9042 GCA_049694295.1 Candidatus Acidiferrales bacterium | reverse complement strand
GGGCGCTACTCGGCTACGGTGTGATCCTCGCGTCCCGGTGGCTCTGGCGGGACTGGAAAAAGGAGCAGCAGACGCGCGACGCCGAGATCCAAAAGCTCGCGGAGGAGGGCAAGACATACAGCCCGCCACCTCTCACTGGCGCGAACAAGGCTTGGCGATGGGTGCTAAACGGCTACGCCATCGTTCTTGTCGTCGCTCTGGTTTACGGCCTCATTCGGTACGTTGCGGGTGGCCATTACGGTCGACTGCCGGTTAGCCATGAAGCGTGACATTAGCACCGGTTAACGCGGAGCGCCCGGGAGCGCCCCGAAGGGCGGCGCTGACGCTCCGTGAGTCGCCCTGATTCCCGGCCCTCTACTGCGCGCCAGGAATCGCAGCCGCGCCCGCCGGTGCCGTCCCAAATCGGGAAACGCACCTCGAGCCCAGCCGGCGAAAACATCAAACTGCCTATCGAGCCTCAAAAGCTGTACAAAAAGTGGCCTAAAAACCGGTACTAGTCCCCGGGTTTCGACCCCAAAAACACGCAAAAAGTGACAAAAAGTCCGCGAGTGTTTTTCGCGAGGTTCAAGTTTTACTTTAGATTTCCGCTATATTTTTCAGTGAGTTACAAGCTTTTGCGCGACTGGCGCCGCGCACTCGATTTTGCCGATTTGCGGAAATACTCGAAGTGAAAAAAGGGAGCGCCCGGAGCGGATAAGGGGGAAACGTCCGCCCCGGGCGCGGGGGGAAAACTCTTTGTTTGTTGCACTTACCGCGTGTCCGCTTACGCTGCCTGGTGCGGGCCGGTCAGCCGGTGACGCCACTGACCGAGCGCGCGATTCACCGGATGACTGCGATGCAGAAACGTCAGCACCGGCGACCGGCGCACGCCGATTTTTTCCAGCGCGCGGCGAATTCGAAAATCGCGTCCGGCCGAAACCAGTCCCTTTTCAAGCACTTGGATGGCTTCCGATTGCCGGCCGGCTTGCTGATAAACCTCGGCGAGATTCAAATAAAGTTGCGCGTGATTCACTTTCATTCCCAGCGCTTCCTGGCAGAGCGATTCGCCGTCGGCAAATCTGCGCTCCGAGAGCGCCGCCAGCAAGCCCGTATATGATAGATAAAAAGGGTTTTTCGGCGCGACGCCGAGCGCGCGGCGCACATGCAGCAGCGCTTCATCGGACTGCCCATCGCGAAGATGCTTCAAGCATTCCTTGAAGTCGGTCATACCCGCGTCAGTGGTTGATGTGGTGCCAATCCAGTGGGACATTCGGTCCTCCTGTTCCGCAGACCCCTGCAAGAACAGTGCTTACACTAGTCGCATGCGGGCGCGAGGGAAATAGAACGAAGGGCCAGTTTTCGGACTAGCACGATTTCCTGTCATTACGGACAGGCAAACATGAAAAGAAGACCCGCAGAGGGCGTCGCGCGAAATTCCCCGTAAGTTTATGAAAAATCAAGCGAAGATTTAGCGTTTCACTTGCAGGTTTGCGAAAAACGCGCGCAAAGTTTTTGCGACTTTTTGAGCGATTTAGGGGGTCAAACACGGGGACTAGTACCGGTTTTTTGGCCACTTTTTGTACAACCGCGCGAGCCTCAAAAGTCCCTTCAAGGTTCTTGACGCACGATTTCTGGGTACGGGTACTCGTGCAGACCGCGCCATTTGCCGCAGTCGAAAAGCGGAACTGTTTCGACGGGATTTTGCCTCACGGAAAATGCGTCCACATCGGATGTCGGGAGTGAGGGAGCGACCGCGAAGCGAGCGGGAGGAGTCAGCGCGCATGCTGGTCCGCCGCGAGCAATTTCCCTATATGATGGGGATCGACAATGTGGGATGTCGTCAAATTTACCGAGCATCACGTATGGAGCGTGCATTGATGACTTCTAAAATTTCGAGCAAGCTGGCGATGTTAAGCATTCTGGCCTTGGCAGCGGCTGGAGCAACAACGGGCAGAACTTTCGGCGCAGCGTTCAGCAAAGTTTCCAACAAAATGTGCCACGCAATTTCCGCCTCACTTTCCGAGACGGGCTTCGATGCAGATGACCCGACGATGCGCAGCACAAATGGTGCGCAGGTGAGCGCACAGGCGGGAATCCGGGACGGGGCAACTTCTGCGGCACACGCCATTCATGTGGAAGGCGATGTGGAAGGCACGCACGATCCCTCAATCGCGAAGGACGGAGATACGTGGTACGTGTTTGGCACGCGTACCGATCGCGGGACAGAGGCGGGACAGCTTCCGATTCGCTGCTCGAAAGATTTGCGTCACTGGAAGCGCTGCGGTTTCGTCTTTCCAAGCATTCCGGAATGGATTCGCAGGCAAAGCCCGGAAACGGTGGACCTATGGGCGCCGGACGTGTCGTTTTTCAATGGCCGCTATCATATTTATTATGCGTTTTCGGTGTTTGGGAAGAATACGTCGGGAATCGCGCTGGTGACGAATAAGACGCTGGATCCGACGAGCAAAGATTTTCAGTGGATGGATGAAGGACTGGTGTTGCGCTCGCAGGCGGACGATGATTTCAATGCGATCGATCCAAACATTTCGCTGGATACGAAGGGAAATCCCTGGCTGAGCTTCGGCAGTTTTTGGAGCGGCATCAAGATGCGCCGCATTGACGCAAAATCCGGCAAGCTTTCGACGAACGATCCGACACTTTATTCGCTGGCGCGCCGTGCGCGGCCGGCGAATCCTCCTCCCCCGCCTCCGAACTTGCCGGCGGACTGGGAAGCGATCGAGGCGCCGTTCGTGGTGCGGCACGGTGAATATTACTATTTGTTTGTCTCGTTTGATCTTTGTTGCCGCGGGACGAAGAGCACCTACCGCACGATGGTAGGGCGCTCGCGATCGATCAACGGGCCCTACGCGGATGCTGCGGGCGTGCCCATGCTGCATGGCGGAGGCACGCCACTGCTGACGAGCAACGCGCGATGGATCGGTCCGGGCGGCGAGTCACTGCTGCAACAACCGGACGGCGACATTATCGTGTTTCACGCCTACGACGCTAAAACAGGAAAGCCGTCGTTGCAGATTTCGACCATCGACTGGTCGGGCGGCTGGCCACATGCGGCGCTTGAGGACGGTGGCGCCGGCACGGCGGAGCACTAAAAAAACAAAATCGGCAAATGACGCGGAATAGCCGATGGAACCCAACCTTTAGCGCGCCGATGGCTCGGGATCGCTGTGGCGCAAAGCTGCCCGCCATTTCTTATGATTTGGAAACGGCCGCGGTGGATTCGCGCACCACGAGTTCGGGCTCGATGGCGATCTCGGCGGGCGGCTTGCCGGTGTGCTCGATTTTTTGCAGCAGAGCTTCGGCGGCGGTGCGGCCCATGGCGCGGAGCGGCTGGCGAACGGTGGTGAGGCTGGGGGTGTGGAATTCCGCGCCGGTGATATCGTCGAAACCCATCACGGAAATATCATCAGGAACACGCAGGCCGCGCTCCTGAAAGGCGCGGATCGCGCCGATGGCCGCGAGATCGTTGTAAGCAAACAGCGCGGTAAAAGGTTTTTTCCGCTCGAGCAGCAGGCGCGCCGATACATAGCCGGGCTGTGGCGTGGGGCTGTCCTCGATTTGAATCACGAGGTCGCGATCAATGTGCAGGCCCATGGCGCGGGCCACCGTGCTTATCGCACCCCAGCGTTCGTCGGCGTCGGAACTGACGGTAGGCCCGCGCATGAAGGCGATGCGTTCATGGCCCTGGCCGGTTAAATATTGCAGCGCCAACTGCGCGGCTTTTTTTTGATCGAGCACCACGTTGGTGACGCCCTTCGTTTTATTGTGGCCGGCCACGGCGACGGTGGGCAACGGCGGCGTCTCATGCACGGCAGTATCCACGGTGATCAATCCCTCGACGGCGCGCTGCAGGAGCAACTGTGAATATCGCTCGAGGCGTTCGCGACGGTGCCGGTGCGTGACGGTGAGAAAGAAATAGCCTTTGTCGCTGAGATGCTCCTCGATGCCGCTGATCACCATGGAACCGTAGATGTCTCCGATTTCCTCGGCGATCACTCCGATGGTGTAAGTTCGCTGTTTGCGGAGCGAACGCGCGAAAAAATTCGGCTGGTAGTTCAATTCCCGGACGGCCGCAAAGATGCGGTCTTTGGTGTGTTGCGGAATGGCTTGGGCCGGAGCCGTGTCGTTGAGTACGACCGAGACGGTGCTGGGGTCAAGGCCGACATACGCGGCGACAGAGCGCAACGTCACGACATTGCGGGCGGCGCCGCGAGGGATGCCGCTGGTTTTTGAAGCCTGGGGCGCAATTCCCGCGGCCGACTTTTTCTTTTTTGGCTTTTTGTCGTGGGCCATGAGCTTGCGCAGACTCGCAAATACAGCCAGGAAAATGCGCTCGATCAAGCGCCATCGATTTTACACCAACCGGGCCAGGCCGGTTTGAGCGGCTGCACGAGCGGCAGGAGAATTCCTTAACACGTGTTTTCAAGGGTTGAACGTACGCGTGGCGTCCGATCACGAATAAATTCGGGCCGCGTTCGCGGCCTCGAATTTTCTTAGTGCAGTGCACCCAATTGATAATTGAGGGCGGAAGTTTGCGCTTCATAGTCGTATTTCGAGCTGGCTTGCTCGATCTGGGCCTGGGTCTGATTGAGTTGAGCCTGACTCAGCTCGATGATCGAGCTCAAGCCCAGGTTGTAGCGAGCTTGCGCGAGATCGAGGGACTTGTTGGCCTGATCGAGAAGCTGCCGAGTGACGGAGAGACGCTGGAAGGCGGAATTGGCATTGAGCCATGCGGCTTGAAGATCGCGAACCACCTGATTTTGCGCATCTCGAAGATAATCGCTCTCAGCCTGAGCTCGCGCTTTCGCTTCGCTATGAAGAGCGCCGAAGAGGTGACCATTGAAAATCGGAACATTGACGTTGAAGGCCGCCGCAGCATAACGCGGAGCCAGAGGAGCTTCGTTCACGGGAACAAGTCCGGCGGCGCCGAGAGCGGAGATGGTGGGAAGTTTCAGATCGCGCTCCGCGGTTGCGTAACTCTGCGCTGAATTCACATTGAAGCGCTCGCCGATCAGTTCGGGCCGGTCTCGCAAGGCTTGTTGAATCAGGTCGGGGAGATTCGCAGGCGGAGGCGCGGGCACAGGTTCTTCGGTCAAATGAAAGGTACGCTGATCGGAATAGCCCAGGGCCGCGGAGAGGCGAGCGAAGGACGATTGCAGATCGTTCTGCGCCTGAATCAAGAGCAACTGCGCCTGCGCGAGATTGACATTCGCAAAGCTGACGTCGAGCCCAGAGCGCAATTTATTTTTTTGCAATTCGGTGATTTGGTCGGAGACCAACTGGCGCTGCTTGACGGCCTGCTCCGCGACGGTGAGCACAGACTGCGCTTTCAAGACGCCATAGTAGGCCTGATCCACTTGCAGCAAAACACCGGCGCGAGAGGTTTCGACATTTTCCTGCTGCGCTTGCGCGTGCAGATCGGAGCTCTTGACGAGTTCGTGGGTGCGCCCGAAATCGGTGAGGAGCTGACTGACCTCGACGCCGTTGGCGTAACGGTCGTAGATGATCGGATTATTGAGGCCGCCGGCGGCAATGCGGCTATTGCTCTGAGCGTCCGCGCCGGTGAGACTGCCATCGACAGTAGGGTAATAGGCCGAACGAGCCTCGGTGACTTGCGATTTTGCGGCGGACGCCAGATGGATGGCGGCTTGAATTTGGGGATGATTTTGAATGGCGATGTGCTCGGCGTCCTGCAGAGTGAGATTTTGCGAGGTCTGAGCGGGCAGCGAGGCCGGGACTAAAACGATCACGGCGATCAAAGTGGTCAAGGCGGGCAAATGGAAATAAATTTTCATCAAGCTTCCTCCGCCAGGGCGGGCGCCGAAGCCTCGGCGCGATGCTGATAAGTGAGCAGGTACGCAGCCGGCACGACAAAAATGGTGAGCACGACGGAGACGACGAGGCCACCGATGATGACGCGCGCGAGCGGAGCGTAGGCTTCGCTGCCCGCTTCGAGTTTCAAGGCCATGGGCAGCAGGCCGACGATGGTCGCAAGAGAAGTCATCAAGATGGGACGCAGGCGAATGCGGCAAGAATGCGCGACGGCCTCGCGCACGCTGCGTCCCTCCAAGCGAAGCCGGTTAGCAAAATCCACGATCAAGATGCTATTGGAAACCACCATGCCGGTGAGCATTACGATGCCCATGAGCGATTGAATATTGAGAGTGGTGTCGGTGAAAGCGAGGGTAAGCATCACGCCGACCAGACCGGTGGGAACGGCCAGCACGATCAAAAAAGGATCCATGAAGGAAGCGAACTGGGCAACCAGCACGAGGTACACCAGAAGAATCGAAAGCAGCAGACCAAAACCAAAACTGCGGAAAGAAGAATCCATGGTGGTGACCAATCCGCGGATATTGATGCGGATATTGGGTGGGAGCGCGGTGGCGGCGACGATTTTGGCGACTTCCTTGGCGGGCTTGCCGAGATCTTCGCCCGCGGGAGAGACGTAGACATCAATAGTGCGCTGCAACTGGTAATGATCGACTTCGGTGGGCGTGAGGATGGGAGTGATGTCAGCAACCTGATTGAGATACGTGGGAACTTTCAACGCGGGAGCGCGCAGGGGCATGGCTTTGAGATCTTCGAGAGACTTCACCTGATTTTCCGGATACTGCACGGTGACGAAATAATTGTTGCCGCTTCGGGGATCGACCCAATAGCTGGGCGCGATCATGGCGTCGGAAGAAAGCGCGGTAATGAGATTGTCGACCACTTCCTTGGGACTCAAGCCGAGCTGGCTGGCGCGTTCGCGATTGACGTTCAATTGAAGCGCGGGATAGTCCATATCCTGCGGGATATAGACATCGGAGACGCCGGGCAAGGTCTGAAATTTGCGCTGGAGCCGGAGGGCCAGATCGTCGGCGACATGCAAATTCATTCCGCTGACCTGAACGTCAATGGGAGCGGGCATTCCCTGGTTGAGGACGGCGTCCACCAGACCGCCGGACTGGAAATAGGTGCGCAACTGGGGAATTTCCGAGGCGATTCGTTTTCGCGTTTCCGCCATGTAGACGAAACTGCTGACGTGATGATCTTCCTGGAGGCCCACTTGAACAAAGGCGGTGTGCATGGCGGAGTTGGGAGTGCTCAACGAGGAAAGGTCGGGGGTGACGCCGATATTGGAAACGATGGCGCCCAAGTCGGAGGGGCCCACGACCTGGCGAACGATGGCTTCGACTTTTTTGACGTAGTCTTCGGTGACTTCGAGGCGAGTGCCGGTGGGCGCTTTGAGGTTGATGACGAATTGGCCGGCGTCGGTGCGCGGAAAGAATGAGAGGCCGACGAAGGGATACAGCAGAAAGCTGAGGAGAAAGAGTCCGAGGAAACCAAAAACAATTTCTTTCGGATGATCGAGGGCTTTGTGGACCCAGCGATCGTAATAGCCGAGCATGCGCTCGAAGCGCAAATTGAACTGGGTGTGAAACCTTTCGGACCAGGATGGAGGGGGCGCGTCAGCGGCTTCGTGATGATGAGCGATACCGCGCAGCATTTTGGCGCAGTACAGGGGAACGACCGAGACCGCGACGAAGTAAGAAGCCAAGAGCGAGAAGACAACGGCCAGAGCGAGAGCCGTGAAGAGATATTTGCTGACGCCGAAAAGAAAAGTTACGGGGAAGAAAACGACAACGGTGACGATCGTGATGGCCAGAACGGCGAGGCCCACTTCGTTGGCGCCGAGCTCGGAAGCGGTGGCGGGATTTTCGCCCAACTCGACATGGCGAAAAATATTTTCGAGAACGATCACGGAGTTGTCGATGAGGCGCGAAAAGGCCAGAGCCAGCCCGCTGAGGACCATGCTGTTGATGGTCTCGTTGCCGGAATGAAGGAGGAAGAAAGCGGCCATGACGGAAAGCGGGATGGAGAGAAACACGGCGACGGTAGCGCGGAGGCTGCCGAGAAAAAGCAGGATCAACGCGGCGGTGAGCAGCAGGCCGATTCCGCCTTCGCGAAGCACGGTGGAGATGGCTTGCTTGACGAAGAGAGACTGATCGAAAACGACGTGAGTTTTCAATTGCGAAGGAATGTCGCGAAGATTTTTGATGGCGGATTTGATTCCGTTGACGACGGCGATGGTGTTGGTGTCGCCCCCCTGCTTGAGGATGGGAACGTAGACCGATCGCTGGCCGTTGACGCGGACGATGTTGTATTGCAGCGCGGAACCATCCACGGCTTTGCCGACATCGGCGATGAAGACGGATTTGTCGCCTTCGGTCTTAAGAGGAATGCGGTTGAGAGCGGCGGCGTCGGGCACCTGGGCGTTGGTGTAAAGATCGTAATCGGTGGGACCGATGCGAACATCGCCGGCGGGCAGAATCAGATTGGACTCGTCGGTGGCGCGGACGACATCCATGGGACTGAGCTGATTGGCCTGCAATTTCAAAGGATCAACGTAAATCATGATCTGGCGATAGCGGCCGCCGTAAGGGGGAGGAACGGTGGCTCCAGGAACTCCGGCGATCTGATTGCGAATCTGGAATTGGAGATAGTCGTGGAGTTGCGTTTCGCTCATGCCTTGACCTTCGACGGTGAGCAGGCAGACCGGAAGGTTGGAAGCGTCCATGCTCATGACAACGGGCGGAAGAGTGCCTTGCGGAAGGCGGCGAAGATCGGCCATGGCGAGATTGGAAATTTGGGTGACGTCGGCGTTGGCGTCGGTGCCAGGCTGGAAATAAATTTTGATCAGGCTGACGCCGGACATGGAGCGGGATTCGATGTGGCCGATGCCGCTGCCGAGAGTGAAGAAGCGCTCGAACGTGTCGGTGATGTCGGCTTCGATTTGCTGGGGAGGCATGCCGCTATAGAAGGTGGCCACCATCACGACGGGAATGTGGATGGAGGGAAACATATCCACCGGCATCTGCACGAGACTGGTGAGGCCCAACACGCAGACGAAGAGGCAGATGACGACGATGAAATAAGGATGCCGGAGTGAGAAGGAAGGCATGACGATTCTTACTCCGATCCCGCGGAGCCGGCGGCTTGGGGAACGACGAGTTCGCCGGGCCGGTATTGCGATTGCTCGCCGTAGACGACCAATTCGCC
>JBAVQT010000174.1:0-5255 GCA_049694295.1 Candidatus Acidiferrales bacterium | reverse complement strand
CATAGGCATCACCGGGGTAGTAATCCATCGTGGTCCGGTTGCCTCCGTCGGTATCCGTGACGTTCGGACACCATGCCCAAACGACGTTGATGGCACCCGCAGCGACAAAAAGATCGTGAATGTGCCGATAAGCAGCGACGTAAAGAGGCGCGTTGTTGCCACTCCACGCCTCGTCGCCATTCATTTCGGCGGCGAAGTCCAGGAAAAAGTTCTTGCCGAGCGCTTTGGAACCGTTCGCACGCGCAACAATTGTCTGATCGAGGCTCCCGTCGATGATCTTGGCGAAATCGATGTGATGAGGTTCCCAATTGACGAGGGGAATGCGTCCCGCATCCAAGTCTGCTTTGGTAGCGCTCCCGCTCCCGGTCCAATCGGCGGTCCACGAGTAGTATGTGAGGTGAATGGCGGGCGTGCGCCCCAGCTTCGCTGCAATCTCGGCTATGCTGCCGGCACCGTAGTATTGCCCAAGGAGGGCACCCGAAGCCGGCTCGAGACGGGTTGGCCCATTCGACTGCGACTTGCCCGACATTTCCGCGGGCCGCCCGTTTGCCGCGCTTGTAGCCAAACCGCTCGTCAAGAAAATCGCTACAGCCGAAAAGGCGGCTCTGCAAACAACTCTTTTCATGGCTACGGCTCCCAGGAAAATTTGAATTGCCAAACTACGGAACGTAAATGTCGAACTAAGGCAAATCGAAGACAAATCTCGATATCGTCTTAGGGATAAATCTCAAAGGAAACGAAGGTGAGCTCCCGCAGATGACCATGCGATTTCAAATAGTCCGGAAAGCGCCCGAACCATGAAGTCCGTCCCCCGTAAACCCAGCAGAATCCCCTGAACTGTTCAGCCGGCGTTCGAGGGAGACGTCGGCGCGTACGTTCCCATCGACTTGGGATTCTTCAGCACGCCGCAAATCTGTCGTCCGACGATCACGTCCTCGTCAGGATTGATCAGGAAGGTCGTCACCACCAGCGAATTGGGCTGTGCAGGAACGCCCTGTGAAGCTCGCGTGCTGCCGGTGTGTGGATTGAGTTCAATTGAAGGAGTTGCGGTGCGCAGCCGCGACCGCAGCTCGCGCGCCGAGGCGCCAATCACATCCGGGTCAAACGCGATCATCAGATGCGGAACATGATTCGCAAATGCCGGCACCATGATGCTCGTCTGCACGCTCGGAATGTCTTTCACCATTTTCACGATCACGGCCATGCGGTCGCGCGATTCTTTCTCCATTCCTTCATCGGTCTGCGTGAGCAACCAGTCCACCGCCGCCACCATGCCTACAATCTGTTCTTTGGCAACTTTCATGCCGCGACCCACCCCGTCCGCGGGGCAGAGACTGCGCTGAGCCAGGTCCGTGTACTTCTTTTTGCCCAGCAGCAAACCGGCATTCTGCGGCCCGTGGATGTCTTTACCCCCGGAAAAGCACACGAGATCGAAGCCCATCTGCGTGTATTTCCAAAGATTGGAGATCGGCGGCATGTCGGCCGCCGCATCCAGATGGCACGGTACGCCGTGATCATGCGCCACTGCGATCCAATCCTCACGGCTGATACCCACCGCATCCGCTGCGTTGAAATAGTTCGTCATCACCGTGTTCGGTCCGAAAGCGCCCTTGTAGTCGTCAAGCGTCTCCACATCCACGATCTTCACGCCGCAGAGAAACATTGCCTCGTCATATTCATAGCGATGAATCTTTTGGACGATCACTTCGTTCTTGGGAAACTGCGGCGTGCCGATTAGCTTCGGAATGTCTGTTATCTGGCAGTTGTTTGCGTCCATCAGGGAGCCAGCGGTCGCGAGCGTAAGTGCCGACGACGCGCCGCAACTGATACAGCATCCCTCCGCCCGCAACTTCTGCGCGATATAGGCGCCGGCCTTTTGTTGCAGGTCCGCAAGCACCACCGGATGCAACGCCGCCTGTGCGACCGCATCTCGCACCGGCGGAGGCATCACGGCTGACGTGAGGTCGGTATATGTGCCCGCTGCGTTGATGATCTTGGTCACGCCAAGCTTGTCGTAGTAATCCGGCAGCGCTTCGGGTTTTCTGCTTGGAGATGCGGCGTTCAGCGGCTCCGCTGCTGTTCCAAGCACGGACAAGGAGCCTATGGCGGCTATCGTTGCTTGCGAAGCATGCAGAAATCGTCTCCGCGTGTAAACTTTGCGAGTGCCGGAGTCGGAAGTGGTCAAATTTTTCATAGCTCTGTATTTGCCTCCGTTTCTTTCGCCGCCCCGTCTGCCAGCCACCGCATGCGGCGCAACGATCGCTTGCGCGGATTGAGCGCGTCACGTCTTATGCAGTAAGTCCTTCCACCTTACCTCTCAACACCGTCACAGAAGCCTTCGGCAACGTTACAGCCGTATCTCCCGATGCGGTGATAGATGTAACCACTGGCGGCAAGTTCGGATCCGCGTGCGCGCTCGCATCCGCGCCGTGCCAGACGTATTGTTCGCCGCCAAACGTGACCATGCGCACTGGACCGGAAAAGCTGCCGCTCTTCCCTCCATCTTCGAAGCCGATGCGGATCGAATGAGCGTTGTTTTTATCTTTGTTTACGAGAAGCAACGCCCAATCACCATCAGGCCGCCGAACCGCGTAGCTCGTCACAAGCATGTTGCCAGCCTCGTCTTCGATTCCTCCCTCAACGCGATGAAGGTGGTGCGCACCGGTGCGATGCGTTACCCACTCGTTGTTGATCATCTGGCTGGCGTAATAAAACGCGGTGTAGGCGATGATCTTGAAGTCGTGGTCGCAGAGCGCATTGCCCCAAATGGCCCATCCCTGACAGCCGTGCTCGATCACGCTAGGCTCGATGGGCGAGTGATAGTAGGCGCCGCCGCCCTCTAGGAAGAAACTGCCCACATTGTCCGCCAGCCAGAGCGCCGAGAATATGTCGGACATATAGACCGACAAGGATCCCGAAAGATTGCTTTCCGTATTCATCAGCGGAATGTTCGCGGGCAATCCGTCGTCGCGGAACGCTTTCAGGCACGAGCGGGTCAGCTCGCGGCAGCGGTACAAGTCCTCCCACTTCATCGCGCAGGCATCATAGGGATAGATTTCAAAAGATACGAACGTTAGAGTGTCGGCCTTCCCATGCGATTTCAGGTAGTTGAAAAAACGCCCGAACCACGATTTGTTCCCTCTCGCATCAGGCCACACCGATACGTCCTGATTGATTCCCTGAAAGACGGGTCCGCCCAATTTGAGAGTAGGATCGACCCTATGGATCGCGTCGGCGAACTGGATGTAGAGCGCCGCATAGTCTTCCGGCATGTAATATTGCCCGTCGGCTTCTTCGTCCATCTCTACCCATGAGATGGGATAGCCGCGTTTCTTCATATACGCGATTTGGGCCGCCGCGTCTTCTGGGACGCTGTAGATGAGGGGAACAGTCATCATTGCGGGCAAATTGTTGGTGATGCCGCTCGTGTAGAAGAGATCTAAGCCGGTCTGATCGCCGCGAGGATTGAGACTCTCAGCCGAATGCCACGGATCGGTGGAAGAGCAGTAAGTGGCCGTTTGCTTCCTGCCGTCCGGCGCGTGCCTCACAAGGTCCGCAAATTTTCCGTCACTCTCGATCCTTCCTACATACACTTCGTAAATCGCGTACCCCGAGCGGTGCCGAACATCTCCTTCGCCATGCGGGCCCGGCTTGTTGGAAGATTGGGTCATTAACACGCGAACCCATCGCGTGGCAATGGGTACGTCGGCCAACTTCAATGTAACGCTGCCCCCCTTGCCCTCTCGCACCATGCCTTTGGGAAAACGTTTCCAATTCCCCATCGCTTGGTTTTCGACCGGCAGAAATTGTTCGCCTTGCCCCGTGGAATCCATGGCCGGTTCTTCCCAATTCATGGGATCCGCGCCAACCCAATACTGCACTTCGTATTCCCGCGCGCTCGGCTCGCACCAGTCGATCCGAATCGCGTCCACATCGTAGTATTCCTCCAAATCCACAATGATCCATTGCGGATGCACAGAGTCGTCCTCGTGGGTGAAGATCTTGGTCAGATAGGGATTGCTCTTCCAGAATGTGGCGGGGTTACCGTCGGTCAGGCAGGAATAGCCAAGGTTAGTGCCGCCATTGTGTGTGCAGCCTCGATGAAGGAGCCTATAGCCGAACGAGTCTCGAATCGGCTCTCCCAGCTCGGAGCTACCCACGAAATAGCCACGCTGGTTCGCTTCGTCGCTCCAGCGACCGTTGGGATTCCAGTGCCAGTAGTCGACCGTCTCCGTGGGATGGAAGCGGTAGCTTATCGGTCCCCATCCGGCAGAAAGGCACACCTTGACGGTTTCGGGCGTGTAGATCTTTTCAATCGACTCCCGTGACTGGATATCCATGGAACTGCCGAGACATTCATCCGGATCGAAAGTCGTTACTACCTGAGCCGCATCGACGGAGAGCCTCGTGGAAGCGGCACCTGAATCGGCTTTGGGCCGTGCGCTCTGGCCGGCAACCGTCCTGCCTGGAACCAGCAACGCTAAAGACGCCGCGGTTCCCGTGGTCTCGCTCAGAAACCTCCGTCGTGAAATCGCTCTAGAATTCGTTCGATCGTGTCGCGATCCTTCACCCATTCCCAATTCTCCTGTTGATGTTCAAATGTGTTCTTTAGCGAGCACGAACGATCGAACTTCTCAACCTATCTCGCCCCACTAAAGCAGTAGGGCACCTTCCTTTGTAACGGGTAAGCCCACCGGGTCACGCGATTGAGTCTTGCCCTAGAACATGAATCGCACCTCAAAGCTCAATTGCCGGGGGGTATTCGCCGCGTTCGTGATTTGGCCAAACCCGTCCATTTGGTCTGGCGTGGGCTCTGTGCCGGAAGCGGGTGGATTCCAAAATACGTTGGGATAACCGAACTGCACGGAATTGGTCAAATTGTACGCGGCAACTCGGACTAGGAGATCGCGATGTTCGCCCCATTTGAAGTGCTTGGCAAGCGAAAGGTCCAGATTGTGCGCACCATCAGCGCGAATGCCGGGAAGTATCGGTGGCGCTGTGCCCGGGAGGAAATCGCTCGGCGGTTGCGCCATGCAGGTGTAATTGAACCATTCGTCCACCGTCTTGGGTGCGCCGCTGCCGCAGTTGCCCACAATGTCCGGACGTTGATTGAACCAGATGTCTCCCGTGCCGTTTGGAGTGGCGATTGGTTGGCCAGAACCAAAAGTTGCAATCGTCGTCAATGTCCAGCCACCCAACGCTTGGTTGGCCAAACCATGCAGTTCGAGCGCTCGTCCCGCGCCGATCGGCAGATC
>JBAVQT010000173.1:0-18245 GCA_049694295.1 Candidatus Acidiferrales bacterium | reverse complement strand
GACCTCTCCTCTGGGCTCCGTTTCGCAGTTCCCTTCCGGAGACGCTGCCGTTGGTGGTGTCGCCGTTCGCTGGCCGAAATCGATTGGCAGCCCTGTGCTCGATAGTCTGCGCCCGGTGATCGAGCGCTCGCGCGATGTGCGGACCAACGTGGACAAGATCGTGGAAGTGGCCGGCTGGATGGCCTATGAAGAGTTGCCGATGCCGGAGTACGCGGTGCCTTTTGGAATCGGAGCGAACGATCCGGAGGTCGCCATGGATTTTATTTTGGTGGCGGATTCGCTCGACACGGCGTTC
The DNA here is from genome assembly GCA_049694295.1 of Candidatus Acidiferrales bacterium. GTDB lineage: Bacteria > Acidobacteriota > Terriglobia > Acidiferrales > UBA7541 > Palsa-295. The sequence continues at coordinate 17,950 of JBAVQT010000173.1, read as the reverse complement.
ACAGATTTCACGACTCACGTCAAATTTCAAACGGACTACGCGGGGCGCCTCTGGTCCGATTCCGAGGCGGAATTCGCCTGCCTGAAGGGAGCAATGGATAAAGGCGTGCCAATCCTCGACGGGAATTTTTTGGCACAAGTCTCCCGCGCGGAACTCGCGAACATTTTCGCCGGCAACATCGAGATGCCGATGCTCGATGAAAAACTGGAAGTAGCGCACCAGGTGGGCGGCGTGTTGGCGGCGAAATACGGCGGACGATTTTCCAACTGGGTGAAGTCATGCTCGACGCGGCTCTACGACAAGGGGAACGGCCTGGTGGAACGGATGGCGACGGAGTTTCCGCGGTTCAATGATGTCAGCCGGTACGACGGGCACGAAATCAAATTCTACAAACTGCCGCAACTCGGGCTTTGGATGCTGTACACGAATCTGCACCAGGCCGGACATTTCCAGCTTGACGATTTGAGAGCGATGACGGCGTTTGCGGATTACATCGTGCCGGTGGCGCTCCGGCTGATGGGCATGACCAGCTATTCGACGGCGCTCGAGCAGGCGATCAACACATATCAGATGATTCCGCGCGATTCGACACAGGAAATCGAGCTGCGCGCTCACTGCATTTACGCCACGGCCTTGCTGAGCGAAGAGATCAACGCGCGGCGCGCAGCGAACGCGCAAGTCATCATCCCGCAGATAGACGCGCGGCTCTGGACGCATTACCATACGACGGCTTGGCCACATCACATGACCCGCACCATCATGTACTGAGAGATGCCAGACGAAATTTCAACGAACTGATCTTCAGGAAGACCTTGCATTCGAAAGGGCCCGGGACAATGACTTACGGAATAATGAGAATTCGAAACGGATGGATTTCGCTCGCTGTGATGTGCACGGTTGCACTGGCCGCGATCGTCGCAGGCGCCATTCCCGCGCGCGCTCAGGAGAAACGCATGGTGATTATCGATCAGGACTGCGCCGGGCCAGGCGGCACGGACATGCAGGCGATCCTTGCCATCGTGCAATCCCCCGCTGCGCGCGTGCTGGGAATCACGGTGGTCACCGGCGACGCGTGGCGCGATGAAGAGGTACAGCACACTCTGCGGCTGCTGGAAATCGTCGGGCGGACGGATATTCCCGTGATTCCCGGCGCGACATTTCCGCTGGTCAACAGCAAGGAGTACATCGAACGGTGGGAGACGCTGCACGGAAAAGTGGTGTATCAGGGCGCGTGGAATTTTGGCCATCCGACGCATGGTCCATACGAAATTCCGCCGATGCCCGAAGGCCGGCCTGCGACCAAAGCAGCGAGCGAAGATGCGGCGCATTTTCTCGTGCGCATGGTGCGGCAATATCCGCACCAGGTGACGATCTATGCGGGCGGCCCGCTCACAAACCTGGCGCTGGCACTGGCGCTCGACCCCGAGTTTGCTTCGCTCTCGAAAGAGCTGGTGGTGATGGGCGGCAGCATCAATCCGTGGACCGACGATCCGGAGTTCAACATTACTCCAACGCGCGAATTTAATTTCTGGATGGATCCGGAAGCGTCACGGCGAGTGCTGCATGCGGATTGGCCCCGGATCGTGGTGACGACCGTGGACATTTCGGTAAAAACGCGGATGGACAAGAGCCTGATTGCACAGATCGGCGCGTCGAAATATCCTGCGGGACAATACGTGGCGAAATATGCGCAGGCGAACTATTTGTGGGACGAGCTCGCGGCGGTGGCCTGGCTCGATCCGAGCATCATCACCAAGTCGCGAAAACTTTATATGGACGTCTCCGTTGACAGAGGCGATGCGTACGGAAACACCCTGGTATGGACCGAGGCGACCCGGCCACATTTGGGAGAACGCGAGGTAGAAGTGCAGGATGACGTGAACAAGCAAAAATTCTATCAGGAGTTCGCCGCGTTGCTGGGCGGGCCCACGCCGGAAGCTCATGCGACAACTTCGGTGAACGCGCCAAGCGATTCGGCGCGAGGTTCTGTGAGCCTGGGACACTGAGGCGGGCGACGGTGCGGCAGCGAGTTGCCGGCGGGTTCCCGCCACAAGCGGCGAAGACTGTTGGGTGAAAGATTGTGTCTGAACGTCGATGGCTGCGGCCGCGCGTGAGCCTTCGGTCGAGGTGCGGCGCGCGCAGAAGCGAGCAAACATGCGCGAGCTATCACGCCGGCGATCGAAACGAATCGCCGCGTACCCAGGACGCGGTCGTTCCGCAGGCTTTTTCGCTTGACTTGCCGGTGTGTGGGAACTACAAACAGCGCCGGCCCGAGCTCCGGCGCGATCGGCTGGCATGGAGCGCGGCTGGAAATTCGAGAGCCGCGATCAGAATTTGCCTCAGGAAACCTAAAGGAGCAACCGCGATGAATGTCCGCCGAGCCATGATGCTCGCCGCGATTCTGCTGTGTGCGCTGCCGGGCAGCGCGCAATCGAGGCGCAAAGTGATTCTGGATCAGGATGCGCGGGGACCGGCGACCACAGATCAGCAATCGATGATGATGTTCCTGAATTCGCCCGATGTGGACGTGCTCGGAATCACGGTGGTAAGCGGCGACCAGTGGCGCGACGAAGAAGTGGCGCACACCTTGCGGATGCTGGAAATCCTGGGCCGAACCGATGTGCATGTGTATCCGGGCGCGATTTTCCCGCTGATCAATCGCAGCGAGATGATCGACCGATGGGAACAGCTCTATGGCAAAGTGCAATACCAGGGCGCATGGAACGGCCACAAGCCCGGAATGAACCGGGGCGAAGGCTTGCGCGGGCATTTCCACGGCCCGTACGACGCAGTGAACATTCCGGAGGGGAATCCAACGATGGAAGCGGCGAGCGAGGATGCGGCACATTTCATCATCCGCATGGTGCATCAGTATCCGCACGAAGTGACGATCTATGCAGCGGGCCCGCTGACGGACATCGCGCAAGTGGTAAGCCTCGACCCGAAGGTGCCGGACCTGGCGCAAGAGCTGGTGGTGATGGGCGGGAGCATTGCGCCGGAGACGGATGAAAAAGGGCGAGCGCAGAATCGGCGCGAGTTCAATTTCTGGTGGGATCCGGAAGCGGTCCACATGGCGTTGACGGCCGGATGGCACAAGATAACCATCACGACGGTGGATATTTCGATCAAGACGAGGATGACGAAGGAGCTGATCGCGCAGATTGCCAAGTCCCGGAGTCCGGCGGCGCAATACCTGGCGAAATACGCCGATGAGGAATACATGTGGGACGAACTGGCCGCGGCGGCATGGCTGGACCCGAGCGTGATCACCAAGCAGACGCAATACTATATGGACATGGATATTTCGCACACGGCGAGCTATGGCAACACGTTGGTATGGAACCCCGGTGAGCAGCCGGGATTGGGAGAGCAATTGGTGAATGTGCCCGAGGATCTCGATAGGGACAAGTTCTACAAGATGTTTGTGGAGCTGATGAGCGGGCCGTCGCGAGCGAAGCGCGCGGTTGGAGAGTAGAGCAGCCAGGCGGAAACGAAGAGAACGGGAGAAGTTATGCCGGACAATGCGCAGAACAGTAAACCGGGACGAACGGACGTGGTGGGCATCGGAAGCTGCACGGTGGACTATTTTGCGATCGTTCCGAAGTTGCTGGGGGCCGAGGAAAAAATCAATGCCGACCGGATGGAAATTCATGCTGGCGGAGTGACGGCGAACAATCTGACTCAGGTCGCCAGGCTGGGAGCTTCGACAGGTTGGCTGGGATTGATCGGCGACGATGAAAACGGAAACATCATTCAAAAGGCGTTCGAAGCGGATGGGATGGATCTCGCGGGAATTGAAGTGGTGAAGGGCGAGCGCTCGTCGCTGACATGGATTCCGGTGGATCGCGAGGGTGAGCGGTGTATCTACATGTTCCCCAACGTAACGGGAGCGATTTCCGTGTATCAGGTGGACAATCGCTTTGCCTCGCATATCCGGCAAGCGAAACATTTTCACACCGAGGCATCACAACTGCCGATCGCGCCGGTGAAACAGGCGATGAAAATCGCGAAAGACGCGGGTGTGCGCATCCTTTTCGACCTGGACGTTTCACCGAATTTTTTCGCCTCGGCAAATCTGGGGACGCAGGACGAGCTGACGCAAGCGCTGGGGATGGTCGACGTGCTGAAACCGTGCAAAGCGGCAGCGCGAGAGTTGACCGGCGAAGCCGATTACGAGCGAGTGGCGGATGAACTCCTGCGGTTGGGTCCGCGATTGGTGGCGATCACGCTGGGAACGGATGGCTGCCTGATCACTACTCGCGAGAATCGCGTGCATGTGCCGGCGTTCAAAGTGGACGTGGTGGATACGACGGGAGCGGGCGACGCATTTATGGGCGGACTCTCCTACGGATTGTTGCAAGGCTGGGAACTGGGGCGCGTGGGCCTCTTTGCGAACGCGTGCGCGGCGCTTTGTTGCACGAAGGTGGGCGCGCGAGCGATGTCGAAGCGAGATGAAGTGCTCGCATTTATTAAGCAGAAAAGTCCGAAGGGCGCGCCGGCGTTCTAGGATTCCGAAGACGGAAGGAGCGACATGTACGCACCGCAAACGTTCGGGGTGGCGCTGGCGATGATGGTGGCGAGCGCGGTCTGTTGGGGGTCGTGGGCCAACACATATAAGGGCGTGAAGAACTATCGCTTTGAGTTGTTTTACTGGGACTATGCGGTGGGAATTTTTCTGGCATCGCTCGCGTTCGCGTTGACGATGGGGTCGAGCGGCCACGACGCATCGAGTTTCCTGAATAACGTTCATGCGGCGGACCCGGCGAATATCGGATGGGCGCTGGTGGGCGGAGCGATTTTCAATTTGGCGAATCTGTTGCTGGTGGCAGGGATCGATATGGCGGGCTTGGCCACGGCGTTTCCCGTGTCGATCGGAATTGCGTTGGTGGTGGGCGTCATTTTGAGCTACGTGCAGCAGCCGAAAGGCAACGTGGTCGTGCTGGGGGCCGGAGTGCTCTGCGCGGTGGTGGCGGTGATTCTGGTGGGCAAAGCGTACGGCCAGCTGAGTGGGGGCCGGGCGGCTTCGCGGAAGAGCATCGTGGTTTGCGTCGTCTCGGGCGTGCTGATGGGGTTGTGGGCGCCGTTTTCGACGCGTGCGATGACGCACGGGCACACGCTCGGACCATATAGCATTGCGGTTTTTCTGACGCTGGGCGCGCTGCTTTCCTGCTTCGTGTGGAATTTGTACTTCATGAAGAAGCCGCTGGTGGGCGAACCGGTGAGCTTCGGAGGATTTTTCAAAGGGCCGGCGAGCGGACACTTGCTGGGATTAATCGGCGGAGGAATCTGGGCCACGGGAACGGTTCTGAATTTGGTGGCGGCAAGTTTGACGGGCGTGGCGATATCGTACGCGGTGGGACAATCGGCGCCGATGGTGGCAGCGCTATGGGGCGTGTTCGCGTGGAAAGAATTCGCCGGCGCGAATATGAGAGCGAAAACATATTTGGGATTGATGTTCATTTTTTATTTGCTGGCAATCGTGCTGGTGGCGCACGCAAATACGGCGGGGTAGTGAGAACAAAAGAACGAGGCGGGCATCCTTGCCGGCTCGCTGTACGCGGCCGGGAGCGGATCGCGCCCGCTGTCCCAGCCGCGAGGCCCCGCCGAGAAAGATGCCCGCGACGTTCCTCGAAAACATCCGTAACTTCCTCTAGAACGAAAGACGAGCGCTCAATTGCAGCTCCCGGCCGGGTGTCATGGCCATGGTGACAGTACCAAACTGCGGCTCGTTGACATAACGATTGGGCGTGCCGAGATTGGTGTGGTTGAAAGCGTTGAAGAATTCCGCGCGAAACTGGAAATTGGCGCGCTCGGTGAGCGCGAATTGGCGCGCGACGGACAAATCCATGGTCTGCTGCCCCGGACCGTAAACAGAATTGCGGCCGACGTCACCAAAGGTGTAAGCGGCGGGCGCGGAAAAAGCCGCAGGATTGAACCATTCGTTGGCGGTGCGCGTACCGGGGCCGAAAATGGGCTGGCCGGTGTAGTTGGCGCGGATCGGATTTTCGCCGAGGATGGTGCCGGCGTTGGCGGTGTCGCCAAAAACGGAGATAGTCAGCGGCATGCCGGTCTCAAACTGGTAGATGGAAGCGAGCTGCCAATTCTGCGTCAGCACGCGGGCCCATTCGGCCGCGCGATAGGCTGGGAGATTGTAGACGCTGCTGAAAACGAAACGATGGCGAACGTCGCAGGCCGGACCTTTTTCAGCGGCGAGATCGAAACTGTTCTGCGGCAACACGGATTCATCCATGGGCGAGCGGAAGTCCGGCGCATTGGTGAGATATTTCGAAAACGTGTAGTTGGCGAGAATGCTGAGACCGTGGGAATAGCGGCGACGAAGATTGACGTAGCCGGCGTCGTACCAGCTTTGCGCCGAGTTTTGGAGCTCGAGCAAGGCGGGAGCCGTAAGAGTGTCACTGGCGACGACGACATCGGCGGGAAACACAGTGCCGGGCACAAAGCTTACCTGCTGGATCGGGCGGCGAGGACCGATGGAACCCGCTCCGGGAGGCGCGTTGTTGACCAGGACAGCCTGCTGGAGATGGAATCCGCGCGAACCGATGTAGCCGACCTCGACGGTGGTGTCCTTGCCGAGGCTTTTCCCGATATGCGTGTTCCATTGCTGCACATATTGCGCGGGGGCGTGAGGATCGAAGGCGGTGAAACTGACGGGCGTGATACCCAGAACGGGAGAAGCAAAGTTGAAGCCGTCGGTGGCGGGCGGAACGTAGGCAGGAAACTGATACGTCTCCGGGAAGACATTCGGAACATTGTGACGCTGATTGCACCAAGTGTTGAGATCAACAGGCGTATAGAAGATGCCGTAAGCGGCGTGAATCACCAGACCCCAGCGCGGCAGGCTCTTGGCGATGCCGAGACGAGGCGCGAAATCGTGTTTGTTGGAATACATCAGGCCGGCGGGATAGCCGAGCTGTCCGCCGATGAAAATCGAAGGGACGCCACCGTTCCAAAGGATGTTGGAATTGGTGTAATCGCGATCCCATAGCGGACTCTGGTATTCGTAGCGCAGGCCGAGCTGAACGGTTGTGGTGGGCGTCATCTGCCAGGAATCTTCGGCGAAACCGCTGAGTCCCCAATTGCGCAAATTCATCTGCGGAATGCCAGCCTGGACCTGCTTGACGACGGGCAGGCCCAGAAGAAAGCTGGCGAGACCGGAGCCGGTACCATCAGCCATGGAAGTTTGGGTGGTGTAGCCGTTGGTAAATTGGTAGTAGCCGCGATTTTCAAAAAAGCCCCACATCGGCCAAATATAGCGATCAAAAGAACCACCGAACTTGAGACTGTGACGGCCGCGCTGCCATGCGAAGGTGTCACGGACTTCGAGCATGGTGTCCCAGGCGTGCATGGGAGTGGCCGCGAAAGTATCGCCCATGCCGGTGTAGCCCTGGACGGCAAACCAGGGAGCGCCCCAAGCGCCTTTGCCGCCGTAACCGACACCGGTGATACCGAGCTGGTCAACGATGTCGTTGACGTTGTTATTTTGAGAGGTGCGATTCATCGAAAGGCGCGAGAAGGCAAGAGACGCGGTATTGACCTTGGCGCCGGAGAAGATGTGATTCCACGAGATGGTGGACTGCTGGGAAAGGTTGTCGAAATCCGCGCCGAAACCGGGAAGATTTTCAGTGGTGGAAGTGGTACCGGAGCTGGGAGTGAATCCGTTTTCAGAGCCTGCGGAGTAACGGCCGAAAAGGGTGTCGCCGTTGTTGAAGATGTGGTCCAAGCGGATAGTTCCCTGGTTCTGGAAGTGAGTTTCGTTGCGGACGTCGAGGTAATTGTTGGAATCGGCGCCGGATCCCGTCATGAGCATGTTGGGCATGGGCGAAAATAGCTGCAAGTATTTCCAAGCAACCACGCTGATGGGCGAACTGGGGTTGGGAGTGCAATTGGAGAGGGTAGGATTGGCGTTGAGACAAGGACCGGGAATAACATTGCCCGGATATTGATCGCGAAGTGTGGGCGAATTGGCGGGGCTGGTGGGTTGGCTCGGATTGTACTGCGGGTTGGCGTGGGTGGTGGTGGGGTCGTAAATATTGACGCCGGACATGCTGAAGTCGCCGTTGATTTCGGCGGGGGTAGGGACGGTGAGAATCTGCGCGTCCGCCTGCGCGAGACGAAGGCCTTCGTAATTGACGAAGAAAAAAGTTTTTTTGCCAATGAGCGGGCCACCCAGAGAGGCGCCGAAATTATTCTGAACCAGATGATTGTTGCCCATGGACTCGAAGGTGCTGGCATCCATGTCACCATTGCGGAGAAACTCATAGACGGTGCCGTGAAATTGGTTCGTGCCATAGCGAGTAGCGATATTGATCTGGCCGCCGCCAGCGCCGCCCATGTCCGCAGTGTAGCTGCTGGTCTGAACCTTGAATTCCTTGACGGCATCGGGCGAAAGGCTGAGGTTTTGGGTATTGAACGTGGGATCTGTATTGGTGGCGCCATCGAGAAGATAGAAGTTCGCGTTGGGACGGCCGCCTCCGATGCTGAGAGCGGAAGTCTGACCGGGACGCCAATAGAGGGGGTTGACATTGCCCTGCTGCGCGCCGAAACCTTCGTGGGTGCCGGGAACCGTCAGAACCAAATCGAGAAGCATGCGGCCGTTGAGCGGGAGACTCTGGACGGATTGCGGCTCGACCACCTCGCCGACACTGGGATCGGCGGTGTGCATCACGTCGACGGTGGAGGAGGCGACATTGACCGTGCTCTTCACCGAAGCGAGTTTTAGTTCGAGAAGCAACACTACCTGCTGGCCGACTTCCAGATGGACCTGCTGAGAGAGAATCGCGAAGCCGGAATTCTGGACTTCTAAAACATAGTCGTCGGGTTGCAACGCGTTGATTTGAAAAATGCCCTGTTCGTTGGTGACGACGCGGCGAACGGCGTGCGTGCTCTGCGAAGCGAGCTGGACGGAAGCGCCAACGACCGGGCTGCGCTGCTGATCGGTGACGGTTCCGGTCAGCACGGCGTAGTTGCTCTGAGCGAACACGACAGGAGCCAAAAGAAAAGCGAGAGCCAAGATCGAACTGCGCAAAATATCCTCCTACCCCGACGAGGAGCGAGTGCATCGCGGCTTCGAATGGCGCAAGCGCCACCCCGGCGTTTCGACAACGCCGGGCGGAAAGCCGCAAAGTTTCTGGGATTAGACAGGAGGATGCACGGGACAACAATAATAGGAAAACACTAGCCGCGCGGGCGACGCGGCTGGTGCGGCGGGCGGGTCTCACGGGAATCATAACGAGGGCCGGCGGAAGCCGCCGCAGGTTGCTTCGATTTGTGCGGCTACGGCGAGAACGGCTTCGTCTTCCCAGGGGCGACCGACGATCTGGACTCCGATGGGCAGGCCTTGGGGCGATTGGCCGACAGGGACTACGGCGGCGGGAAAGCCCAGCAGATTGAACCACTGCGAGTAGCTCATGGCTTTGAGATATTCGACTGGGCGGCCTTCGACAATCCACTCGCGCTCGCCGTGGCGAAATGCGGGAATCGCGCAAACGGGGCAGAGCAGAATGGGATAGCGTTCCATTTTTGATAGAAATGCGGAGCGCAAAGCGTCGCGTTGGAGCAGCGTGTCGAGAAACTCGCGGGCCTCGAGAGGAAGTTCGGCGGAAACCCGTGCGCGGAAGTCGCGATACATGAGACTGAGTTCAGATTCCCGGCCCGCAACGGTGTGCTCGAAGGCCATCTGCACAGCGCGGCCGAAGAGCGTCCACCAAAGCCGCCAGATTCTTTCGAGACTGGGCGGCTGCCAGGACTCAACTGCGAGATTCCGCTGGCGCAAAGCATTGGCCGCGGTGCGAACAGCGGCGGCAGTTTCGGGCGTGACGGGCGTGGCGCCATCGCTTTCGAAATAGCCAACGCGAAGCGTGCGGAGTTCTTGGTCCGACCAGCGGCGCAGCGGAACCGGAGCAGCACTGGGATCGCCCCAGTCGGGGCCGGCCATTACTTCGAAGAGTTGCGCAACGTCGCCAGCGGTCCGCGCCATCGGTCCGACGACGCCCAATTGGGCGAACGGACCGGCGGAGCCCGGAAAGTGACCGGTGGCGGGGACGCGGCCGGGAGTCGGTTTCAGGCCGCAGATACCGGAGAAATGCGCGGGAATGCGGATGGATCCTCCTCCGTCGCTGCCTACGCCTCCCGCGGAGCATCCGGCGGCGATGGCTGAGGCTTCACCACCACTCGATCCTCCGGGAGTGCGATCGAGAGACCACGGACTATTGGTGCGGCCGTACAACGAGTTGTCCGTTTCATACGCCATCAGAAATTCGGGGACATTGGTGTTGCCGAGCAGGACGGCGCCGGCGGAACGGAGACGCGCGACGAGCGGCGCATCGGAATGCGGCGAGTGGCCCTGGCGAAGGTGAGAGCCGCACTCACAGGGCCAACCGGCGACATCAATGGAACTCTTGATGGAGATGGGCACACCGTGGAGCGGACCGAGCGGAGCGGAGTGTGCCGAGCTCAGAGCTGCTTCGGCGAGCTTGGCCTGGGCGCGAGCGCCAGCGGCGTCAATGGAGACGAAGGCGTTGAGTTGAGGATTGAGTTGCGCGATGCGCGAGAGATGCGCTTCGGTCAACTCGACGGGCGAGATTTTGCGGGCGCGGATCGCGGCGGCCATTTCGGAGAGCGAGAGAAAATTGAGGTCAGACACGGCGCGTTTCCGAGAAAACGGCGCTGAAATTACGGTCGAATAGGATTTTTTTTGAAGCTAGCCTGCTGCGACCCCCGGTGTCCCCCCATTGCCGATAAAAGCGAGCGATGGCCGGGGCGAGGGGCGGGACGGAATGGTTCAAACGACGCTGGCGCGAAGGAAGGGTGGCCTTTCCGCGATTAGAGAGCATGTCAGGGATTTGTTTTGAATAAGTTAGAGAGAATTCTAATTTTGGGCGGATTGGCGATTAGGAAGTTGGCGCGGGGAAAGGCGCGATCGGTGATTGGTAATCGGTGATTCGTGGGGGCCGGGATCAGAATGGAGCGAGCTTCAATCTTCGCGGCAGGAGGCGCCGGGATGCCGAAAACACGGACGAGCCCAAGTAGACCAAGAGCCGCGACTCGGGCAGGGGAAGTGGGGTCCGGGCCTCGAAGAATGACCTTCGCACGGTTCGGAGCCGGGGGCGGGCGCAGAACGGCTGAGAGCGGCGAAAACACGCTCAGGCGGGTGCTGCCGGTCCGCCGGTCGCCGAGATCTGGCGTCGCGATTCCCACTTCTCGCTACCTCCAACCTCCACGCTAACACATATCCAGAAAAGCGCAAGGGTACGCCTGTGGGTTTCTTAGTTACGGGGCATGCGAGTTATCCTGGCGGGAGGCGGGCGGCGCACCACACGCTACCGGCGACGGGCGAGGCCGAGAGACTGAATAAGGGGGGGGCACAGCGCGGAAATCAATCCAGTTTGCCGCGGACTGGGTAGTATTTCTCGATCATACGGCCAGCCATCAGACCGCCCTCGTATTCGGGGATGATGACTTCGTCGGCGCCGGAATTGCGGATGGCTTCGGCATAACGGCGCTGGCCGGCGCGGGTGATGATTTTCACGCTGGAATTGAGGGAACGGGCGGTGACGGTGATGTAGAGATTGTCGGCGTCATTGTCGATGAGGACGCAGACGCCGCGAGCGCGAGCGATGCCGGCGGAAGTCAAGACATCGTGGCGCTTGGCGTCTCCGTGAATGATGAGAGTGCCTTCCTTGAGAAGCTCGCGATAGAGACCTTCGTTGGTTTCGATGAGCACGAAGGGAATTTCCAGGCGCTTGAGCTGATCGATGACGGTGCGGCCGACCTGACCGTAGCCGCAGACGATGACATGGTCATGAATTCCTTCGATGCTGGCTTCGTTCATCATGGCTTTCCAGGCCTCCCGGCCCTGCTGGCTGAAAATGGTGACGAGCACGCGCTCGGCGACCCAGATTTGAAAAGCAAAAACGCCCAGATAGACGAACAGGGAGAATAATTTGGTGGCGTTGCGGACGGTGCGATAGTCAATGGAATGAGGATGGGTGATCCAGAAGAGCGAGTCCTGCCAGTGCAGGTGCTCGAGGCGGCCGTAGACGAAGACGCAGACCAGATTAAAAATGCCGAAGATCAGGAGAGGCATCCATAGGCGCCGAAAAAAGAGAAGCGAGGTGCGGATGAACTGCCTTTGAATCGGAGCCTCCCAGGCGCGAGACAAATGATTTGAACGCTAGAGCTTGCGAAACGACTGCAAAACCAGTGACGCGGCGGCATCTGGCGCCGACCGGAACGCAGAGCGCGGAGGCCGCGCGGCAATGGCAGGGATCAGGCCATTGCTAGAAGCCAGGACATATAAATATTTGCGAGTTGCAACATAGACCGCAATGGTGGTGAGCGCTGCGTAAATTTAGCCGATGTGGCGCCGCCTTGGCAAGGCGGAGGTAATCCGTGGGGGCGCCGACCACTACCAGACGCGCCTTACTCCGTAGGATCCGAAAATGTCTTCGTTGCTGATAATGGGGATGTTCTCGGCTTGGGCCTGGGCTACGAGCATGCGGTCGAAGGGGTCCTTGTGCGGACCGGGCAGCAGGCCCGCGCGGATGGCATGATCGGCGGAGATCGGCAGCAACTGGAAGCCCTCGCGTTCCAGGCAGCCGGAGAAATCGGCGGCCAAATCGGCGGCGGTGGGCAGCCTGCCGAGGCGGACCTTGGTGGCGATTTCCCAGGCGGAGGCGGCGCTGACGATCATTGTGTTTTTCGTGTCGGCAATGATTCTACGGGCTAGGCGCGGGAGAGCGGGATCATCAGAAAGCCACCACAGGAGAGCATGAGTATCGAGCAGCGCGCGCAAGGGGGACTATTCCCAGCCCGAGAGTTCGCCGGGGGGAAGGGCCTCAAAGAATTCGGGGCCAACGCGCAATTGGCCTTTGAGCGACCCGGGCCGACGCTTGCCCTTAACCTCCCCGACCGGGACGAGGCGAGCGACCGGTTTTGAGCCGCGGGCGATGATGACTTCCTCACCCTCGGAGGCCTTTTCGATGAGCTTGGAGAGGTTGGTCTTAGCTTTGTGAATGGTAACCACGCGCACGGGCTGCTCCTTAGCTAACTTATGTTAGCTCAGTGTGGGTCAGCGCGCAAGTTCGGCCGCTGCTTCAGGGCCCGATGCGCTCTGGTGGCCGCGAGCGGCGGAGTAGGCGGCTGAGAACTAATCCAAAACAATTATTGACTCGGAGGTGGGGGGAGAGTCAGAATCCGCGATGCGGAATTTATAAATCCTTTGTAATCTTGGAGTAAGGCGTCATTTTGGAATCCGGCCGTTCCTACCTTCGACGCGCGATTTCCATCCTGCTGGCGGTGCTGTTTCTGACGGCGGTGTACGTGTTTGCGTGGCCCTCCCCGAACGTTCCTTACTTTGGCGCGGTCGTAGTGCATTTGCTGGCGGGGGTGCTGTTTTTGGTGGCGCTGGCAATCGCGCTGCGGGGGATGCTGCGCGAAGGTTCGCTGCTTACGAATGCCGCGTGGATTCTACTGCTGGCGGGCGGGATTGTGGGTGCGGTGCTGATTTACACGGGCACGCCGCATAGCCGGTGGAACATATTATGGGCGCACATTGCAGCATGCGTGGCGGGTGGGGCGTTGCTGGGGGCAGCGTGGGCGCGCAAGCGAGGATGGACGGGCGGCGGGAGCGCGACGCGAAGCGCGATTGCGGCGGTAATTTGTTTGGCCGCTGCGGGAGCACTGACGGCGGGAGTGTGGTGGGTGCGCACGGCGCCATGGGAGCGCACGAACCGGATTGTGAATCCGGCGATTGCGCCCGCGAACATGGAGGGCGAAGGGGCCGGGCCGACGAGTCCATTTTTTCCGAGTTCCGGAGAGACAGCCACCGGAAAAACGGTGACGCAGGATTTCTTTCTGGATTCGCAAGCCTGCCAGCGATGCCACGCGGATATTTACCAGCAGTGGGAAAGCTCGATGCATCATTTCTCATCGTTCAACAATCAGTGGTACCGGCAGGCGATCGTATACATGCAGGGCACGATTGGAGTGCAATCATCGAAGTGGTGCGCGGGATGCCACGATGCGGCGCTTTTCTTTCCGGGAAATTTCAACACGCCGATTGCGCCGCGGGTGCACGTGCCGGCCGCGCAGGCGGGGATCGGCTGCATGGTGTGCCACTCGCTGGCGCACATCAAGAGCACGATGGGCAACGGCGACTACATTCTGAAATATCCGGCGCTGAGCAAGCTGGTGGCGACCAAGAATCCGTACCTGCGCTGGATGATCGATTTCCTGACCGAAGAAAATCCGGAGCCGCACCGGCGGACATTTTTGAAGCCCTTCATGCGGACCCAAACGGCGCAATTCTGCTCGGCCTGCCACAAGGTTCATCTGGACGTGCCGGTGAACCACTATCGCTGGGCGCGCGGCTTCAACGATTACGACAACTGGCAAGCCAGCGGGATTTCGGGCTTTGGGGCGCGGTCGTTTTACTACCCGCCAAAGCCGCAGAACTGCGCGGATTGCCACATGCCGGAGGTGGCCTCGCACGATGCGGCGAACGTGAACGGATTCGTGCATTCGCACCGGTTTGTGGCCGCGAACACGGCGGTGCCCTACTCGACCGGAGATACGGTGCAACTGGCGGATGAGGAAAAGTTTCTGAAGGACGGCAAGGTGCGCGTGGACATTTTCGCGATTTCGCCGGACCGGCCAGCCTCTGAAAACCGGGCTACCAGCCTGGGGGCGCCCCAGCCAGCCATCGAAACAGAATTTGCGGTGGGCGAGGAAGCGGAAACGCCGATTCCGTCGAGCCCGGTGGCGACGGTGGCGCCGCTGCCGGTGACCGCGCCGCTGAACCGAGTGAATCCGACGGTGCGCGCGGGGGACACGGTTCGCGTGGATGTGGTGGTGCGGACGCTGACGGTGGGACATTTTTTTCCGGGCGGGACGGTGGACTCGTTCGATTGCTGGCTGGCGCTAAAGGCTACGGACGATCAGGGCAAGGTCATATTTTGGAGCGGGGGTGTGGAAGACGGAGGCCGCGGGCCGGTGGATCCGAGCGCGGAATTTTATCGCGCGCTGCTGATCGACGCGCATGGCAACCCGATCACCCGGCGGAATGCCTGGGCGGCGCGGGCCACGGTGTACGCGCACCTGATTCCGCCGGGCGCGGCCGACACGGTTCATTTCCGGCTGCACATACCGAAGGACGAGAAAGGCCACATTCATTTAGAGGCGGAACTGAACTATCGGAAGTTCATGTGGGTGAACACGCAGTTTGCGTTCGCGGGAGTGCTGCACGACGACAAGCCGGGCGAGGTGGCGCCGGATTACGACGACCGGCGAACGACGTACGACGGAAGCACCGCGGACGTGTCGGCGAAAGTGAAAGAAATCCCGAATCCGCCGATCGTGACGATGGCGAATGCGGCGGTGGATCTGAGCGTGCTGCCAGCGAATGCGCCCGAACCGAAACCGACGACGGAATTCGACGCCAAGGAATGGCAGAGGTGGAACGACTACGGGATCGGGCTGCTGCTCCAAGGAGATTTGAAAGGCGCGGAAGCAGCATTCGAGGAGATCACCAAGATGGATCCCTCGAATCCAGACGGATGGGTGAATGTGGCCCGCGCCCGGGTGCTGGAAGGCGACATGCCGGGAGCGCGCCAGGTGCTCAATAAGGCGCTGCAGATCGCTCCGAATCTGGCGCGGGCGAATTTTTTCTACGCGCAAGTGCTGAGGCAAGACGGGGATTACGACGGAGCGGTTAAATATTTGCGGGTGGTGCTGGGGCAATATCCCGAGGATCGAGTGGTGGTGAACGATCTGGGACGAATTCTGTTTTTGCAGCACAAGTATAAGGACGCGATCGTGGAGTTTCAGAAAACGATCGCGATTGACCCGGAAGACCTGGAGGCGAATTACAACCTGATGCTTTGCTACACGGGACTGGGCCAGGCCGAGGTGGCCAAACAATTCGAGACGCGCTATCTGCGGTTCAAGGCGGACGAAGCGTCGCAGACGCTAACGGGACCATACCGCGAAAAGCATCCGCTGGACAATTTGGAACGGCAAAGGATTCACGAGCACGATTCGGGAGCAATCGCGGAGTTTCAGGCGGCTGGAGCTGGAGCGACAAAACCCGCGGCGGCAAACCGGGACGGCAGCGAGAACCGGACCCGGATGGCCGAGGAGCGCGAACGGTGAGCGGCGGAATCGCAGGGAACAAATCCGCGGCGCTGACCGGAATTGCGGTGCTGCTGCTGGCGGCCTGGAGCGTGGCGGGCGGGAATTCGGCGGCGCAGGGGACGGCGGGATCGCCGACGGGGGTGCGATTTGAAGATGTGACGCGCGCCGCAGGAATTCACTTCGTGCACAACAACGGCGCGTTCGGAAAAAAATGGCTGCCGGAAACGATGGGGCCGGGCGTGGCGTTTTTGGATTACGACAACGACGGTTGGCAGGACGTGCTGATCGTCAACGGAATGGATTTTCCGGGACATGGGCAGCGGCGCACGACGATGGCGCTGTATCACAACAATCACGACGGAACGTTTACAGACGTTACGCACAAAGCCGGGCTGGACGTGCCGATGTTCGGGATGGGCGTGGCGGTGGGAGATTATAACAACGACGGCTACGACGATATTTTCGTGACGGCGCTGGGGCAGAGCCATCTTTTCCGCAACAACGGCAACGGAACATTTACGGATGTGACGAAACAGGCGGGATTGTGGGGACCGAACGAATTCAGCACCAGCGCGGCGTGGGTGGATTACGACCGCGATGGGAAACTGGACCTGGTGGTGGCGAATTACGTGCAGTGGACGCCGCAGAGCGACATCTATTGCACGATGGACGGGAAGGCGAAATCGTATTGCACGCCGGAATCGTACAAGGGAACATCGGTGCGGCTGTGGCACAACCGGGGCGACGGAACTTTCGAAGACGCGACGCAGAAGGCGGGAATGTTCGACACGACGTCGAAGAGCCTGGGGATTGCGATCCTGGACGCAAATCAGGACGGCTGGCCGGACGTGCTGGTGAGCAACGACACGCAGCCGAACAAGCTGTACATGAATAATCGGAACGGGACATTTACCGAGAAAGGCGTGCCGGCGGGAATCGCGTACAGCGAGGATGGAGTGGCGCGAGCGGGCATGGGCGTGGATGCGGCGGACTACGATCGGACGGGCTATCCCAGCGTGGTGATCACAAATTTTTCGAACCAGATGCTGGCGCTGTATCACAACGAGCGGAACGGATTGTTCGTGGACGAGGCGCCGCAATCGGATGTGGGGCACGCGACGCTGCTGACGCTGGGATTCGGGTGCTTTTTCTTCGATTACGATCTGGACGGATGGCTGGATATGTACGTGGCCGACGGACACATCGAGGACGCCGTGGAGCGGGTGCAGCAGCGCGTGCGTTATGCGGAGCCGCCGCATTTGTTCCGCAATCTGGGGAACGGGAAATTCGAGGACGCGACGGCATCGGCGGGACGGGCGTTTGCGGCGCCGCGCGTGGCGCGGGGAGCGGCGTACGGAGATTTCAACAACGACGGCGCGCTGGACATGATCGTGAGCACGAACGGCGGGCCGGCGGTGCTGTTCCGAAACACGGGCGCGACCAACCACAGCCTGCGAATCAAACTGGAAGGCGTGAAATCGAACCGCGATGGAATTGGAGCAGTGGCGCGAGTGACGGCCGGGAACGACGCGCAATCGGCGATGCTGCGAAGCGGGTCGAGCTACCTTTCGTCGAGCGAATTGGTGCTGACGTTTGGACTGGCCAAGCACACGCAGGCGGACGCGGTGGAAATTCGGTGGCCGAGCGGGCAGGTGGACAGGCTGAAGAACGTGGGCGCCGATCAGATGGTGACGGTAAAAGAAGGCGCGGGAATCGTCGCAGCAAAACCAATGGTAAAGCGATAGAATCGGCGAGTAAATTGCGGCGGCCGGGAGCGGGAATGAATTGCGTGCGCGGC
>JBAVQT010000172.1:0-4845 GCA_049694295.1 Candidatus Acidiferrales bacterium | reverse complement strand
CTCCATAGCCGAATGTGGCCACCGCTGCGATACGCATGACGAACGACTTCGCAACCGACGCGACCCATAAAAGAGACGGCAGCAGCATAAGCAAGTGGGCCGCATAGTCATTTGAATTTGAGACTGTGCTAAATGCCAAGTGCATCCGGCCAGACTCATCCAGACGGCCGAATATACGCACGGTAATCAGGCTGACCACGCAGGCCAAGGCAATCGCTCGATAGACTGTTCGGCACTCTCGCCAGGTGCTGACCACGCCTCCGATGGCAAAGAGCATGACCACGTCGGTGCGCCAATAGGACTCCACCAGATTTAGGGATTCACCTCGCCAGACGCTAAAGGGGACGGCCAAGGCGATCCATATCGCATAGCCGAACCAGTAGTAAGCCGGCCTGAATTTAAATGGCCTCAGCAGGCTTCCGGAAACGATCAGCCCCAGCACCGTCAGAACTCCGACGACATAGAGCAGATACAGGTTAAAGTGCAACTCGTAGGTAAGCGTCTCCTGAATCAGGCTGCAGCGCATAAACACCAGCGCCACGGCCAGATAGAACGTAAATTTTCGGGACGGAGTATCGGCGGCCGCCAGGTCCTCCGGACCGCGCCCTTCCGCCAGAAGCGGAGACGCCTTGAGCGCGGACGATTTGGTTGGTATGCGCGGGGGATTCATGGTTCGCGCCGCACCGTTGCTTCCACCATGCGTGTAAAGTGCTCAACGTACACTTTCTCACTGAGCTCCGTATGGGCCCGCGCATAGCCTTTATCACCCATTTGGCGCCGCAATTCGGGCTCTGAGAGCAATTTGCGGAGGCGCTGTTCGAGTGCCGCTGGGTCGCCACCGGGCACCACAAATCCGTTCTCACCATCGCGAACCACAAACGGGATTCCCCCGGCGTCGGAGCCGACGATCGGGACACCCGCCGCCATCCCTTCGATCAACACTCGCGCCACCCCCTCGCATCGGCTCGGCAAGACTAACACCATTGCCTGACTGATGATCTGCAGCACTTCTGGATTTGGCCGGGCTTTGAGGATTTCGATTTGGGGCGCGCCGTGAACCAATGCATCCAGCTCCGTTTGGTCCGGAAAGTAGCCCAGAATTTTCAGCTTCACGTTCGGATAGTCAGGCGCCAACCGCCTGAAGGCCTCGATCAAACGGTCCACACCCTTCAAGTACCAAGGCGCTCCCACCAGCAGCACGAAGGGCTCCGGTTCGTTTGGTTCTGAGTTTCTGCCGATGATGGAAACAGGCACGAACTCGTGGAAGACGGAGGCGGGGACTTTGCGAAGCAAGGAATACCCGGAAAGTTGCTGGGGATAGAGCAAGTGTACGCGGTTGCTCAGCAGCATTGAGAGATGCAGACACACGTCTGAGTAAACGTGCATGAGCCATTCTCGCCAAGTGGGCCGGGGACGGTTGGTCAGAAAAACTAGCTTGGGAGTGGTTGCTATTTCCAGAATCAACTTTCCGCGGTTCAGCAGCTTCAGGACGCCAGCGCACAGCCCCGTGGTCATGTGCGAGTACGCCAGGATGCAATCGAAGCGCTGTTTCCGGTTGAGCTCCATTCCTTTGCGAAGATAAAACCAGAAAGTGGCTAGTCTCTGCCGAATACCCTGATAGCGCCAGGCCAGGAACCAGTGATACCGAAACCGGCCCGAAGTGTAGACGGGATAGGAACCGGGCCCGTAGATGGCTTCTACTTCGGCGGGGCTCCGAAACCACGCAGGCTGCAGAACATCTCCTTCCAGCGTTTCGGAAAGAAGAAAAAAACGGTCGGTTTGCAAATTCGTCGATGGTGGGACCAGAGTTGCGTGAACGTACAAGATTCGCATTCGGTCAGCCTTGCCAGCCGCGCTGCAAGCTAGCTCTCCTTGCGCATCGGGGCCGCTTGACCCATTTCACCGAGAGGCCGTTCACTTCGGCGTCCTTGTCGGCTTCTTCGATGCGCCGCGCCAGACTTCGCGTTTCGCGTCGAGAATCTCGAAGCCATTGCTGAAGGTATAGGTGTGCACGCCGATGTTGCCCGGTTCGAGCGGCGGCTCGATCCGATTCACCGTTTCCTCTTCATATTCGTTCTCAGTGAGTTTCGTGATCTTTTGGAACGACACCGCCCGTCCATAGGTAATCGAACAGTCTTGCGCAGGCCGAATCAAGCTGCCCTCGAGCTCGAAAATCGGACCGGCGGGGCGCGCCTTGCGTACGTCGGAAACCACCGGATTGTTGGGATGCGGCGTCCAGGTTCCTTCCAACGAGTCGGCGTAAAACAGGTGCAACTCATCATGCGCCAAACCACCCTCGGTAGGGATGTTGGCAAAAAGCCACCAGCGATTATCGCGACGGAACAGGGTGGGATCCACCGCATCAACACCTTCCATTAGAAAACGTGAGAATTCCCAATGTAATGGAAAATCAACAGCCCGGTACAACTCGATGTTCCGGCTTTCGCTGGTTTCCGGAGTCATGAATATCTCGCCGCCGTGCTCGAATACAAACGGATACGAAAGGTGATAGGGACGAGTCAGGACCGTCGCAATTTCGCCGGGCCCCGACGCCGTCAATTCGAGACACGACACAACTCCCTTCTGCTCGCGGTAACGAAAATCTTCGAAGAAAACATACGTCCTGCCACCGGCGGTAATCGCGCACGGATCGGCAAAGTATCGGTCTTCCGGCGGCCGAATAATTTGAAACCCGCGAAGGTCGAACTCGCCGTCGAGGATATGCTGCTGACGAGCTACTCGCCGCCACGCAAGCGACCACGAATCCACGTGGGTCCGATTCCGGACAACCCGACCGGCATTCTTTAGGCCCATTCGCCATAAAAACGGCGCCATCTGCGCGTTCGTCGGTTTGCGATAGATTTTCCCAAGCGTCGCCGGCCGCTCGCTGTATGTCGGGAGCGATGTGAGGTAGTCCCAACCGCGGGAGTGAAGGTCGCGCAATCGCCGTCCCACGAAGTGTGACGCTTTCCAGAACGTGGCGTTCCGCTGCCGGCTCCACGAGTGCGTTTCAGTCGCGGCCTGCGATCGATAAATTACCTTGCCGGCGTCCAGGTCGTCCGTCAGGATTTGCAGCACGACGCCCGACGCCGGATAATTTTCGTACAGCTCCCAGAAGAGGGGTGGCATTCCACGGTAGCGCAAGTTATCTCCGTGGTGATATGACCAGACGCCATAGCGGGCCGTCGAGAGAGCCTCGCCACGGAGGATGCGAAAACCAAAGCGGAGGATCACATCCAGATCGCATGCGCGAACCGCGTCCACATCGGATTTCTTGAACCGATCGGTGAAACCTTTCTTTTCCGGCATGATCTCGATCTTTTTCACATTTTGGCAGAGGCTCTCAAGATTAACCGGCGCAAACGCATCGACTTTATTGGGGAAAAAATGATTATCGGCTAGGAAGTAGAAATAAAAGAGCGCGCCCCGCCAAGATTTCAAATTGAAGTCGAAGGTTAGCAGCCTTTTCCAAAGCGGCTGCTTCGGCTTGGGAATATCCTGGTTTTGAATGACGAGGCTGATCTCGGTGAAGTCCGAGGCCTGAATATCGCGAATAATCTTGGCCATCCACGCCGGAACTGTCCAAGAGTCCAGCATAATTCCGATTCTCAGCCGTTTGGGCCCGCCGTCACTCATGGATTCTCCAGGTCAATTTTGAAACCACTATCTGGCATAAGAGCCAAAGCGATACACCTGCACGGTTCTCCCGTGGTGGATGCACCCGACCCCGATAAGGGCGAACCGGCTGCACCTGTGCTTCCATCTTGAATTTGTTAGACATCTTGCATGATACCTCACGGCAATCGTTGCTCCGCGAAAACGAACGAGTTCCGTGTCCTAAGAGAGGATGCCGGTTTCAATCGGTCATCTCGGAGTCGCCAGAGCAAAATGAAAGAGCAGACGGCATTTGTGACGGAGTTCACGCATTCACGATTGGCTGGTCGCTGCGAAACATTCGCGTCAACGTGTGAAGAATGACGCTCACCCGCTCGCGATGGAAAGCGAAAAGCGCTGCGGCGTATGCCACAATTCCGGCGATCACCAGGATGGACAGCCCCATGATCGAATGGGGACGAGCGGCAATCATCGAACGAATTAGGATGAGCACCACAGCCATGATGGCGGACGCGTTCAACGCCGGAAGAACGACCAAGAGATACTCGCGCACTCGTACTCCGGTTATGGACAGCACCTTGTAATACATGGGGATCATTATCAGGGGATACGCGACCACCCAGGCGGCGGCTATCCCGCTCGTTCCCCACCGACTGCCGATCAGAAATGCAATCGGCATGGCGACTGCCGCGCCGGTGGTGGCCCACATGGTGAACCTGACATGCCCGACAGCTGTCAGGAGATTTGGAAGGATCGTAGCCACCGAACGCACCGCGACAAAAATGCCGAGCAAGCGAAGAGGGCCAATCACGCCCAGCCATTTAGGGCCGAGCAGAACCGGCACGAGGTAGTCGGCAACAAGAGCGATGCCGATGCTCGCCGGCACTGTCACGAACGATAGCACCTCGGTGAGTCGCAAGAAGTAGCGGCTCAATTCGGCCTTGTTGGTCTGCACCGCGGAGAAAAATGCAGGTGTCACGCCGGTAACCAGGCTGCCGATCTTGTCGATGGGAGCTGCCGAGATCGTCCAAGCGACGGTGTAGTTCCCGAGCGCCGATTCTCCAAGAACTCGCCCCGCAACGCCGAAATCCGCATTGTCGTATACATACGTCGCAATTCTCGACAGTAAGGCGTCACGCGTGAATTTCATCTCGCGTTTCAGATTCGCAAAATTGGGAACGGCGAATTCGTGCGGCCTCCAATAGAAGGTCAAAAAGGAACCAACCAGGC
>JBAVQT010000171.1:0-4767 GCA_049694295.1 Candidatus Acidiferrales bacterium | reverse complement strand
CCGCATGACGGAAGAGTTGCCGGTACTCGCCGTGCAGCGGCACAAAATACTTCGGCCGCACCAGTTGCAGCAAAATCTTCATCTCCTCCTGGCTGGCGTGGCCCGAGACGTGAATCGGCGCCGAGCGTCCGCTTTCGTAGTACACCAACACGCGCCGGCGGAACAGATGATCGATCATCCGGAAAATCGCCTTCTCGTTCCCGGGAATGATGCGCGACGACAAAATCACGGTGTCGTTTTCGGTGATACTGAGCAGCCGGTGATTGTCCACCGAAAGCCGCGACATCGCCGAAAGCGGCTCGGCCTGCGTGCCGCTCGCCAGCACCACCAGTTTCTTCGAATCGAAGCTCTTGATGTCCTGCGGCCGCACCATGCTGCCATCGGGAATGCGCAGCTTGTTTAGCCCGTGCGCGATCTCTATGTTGGTCGTCATGCTGCGGCCGACGATCCCTACCTTGCGGCCCGTGGCGCACGCGATGTCGATAACTTGCTGGATGTGGTGCACCGAGCTCGAAAAGCAAGACACCACCACGCGCTTGGGCGCCGCTCGGAATAATTCCTCGAGCCGCACCACCACCGCGCGTTCCGACGGCGTGAACCCCGGACGCTCTACGTTGGTGCTGTCGCTAAAAAGCGCGAGCACGCCCTCCTGCCCGTAACGCGCAAAGGCGTGCAGGTCGAATGGCTCGCCGTCCACCGGCGTCGCATCAATCTTGAAATCGCCGGTGTGAATGATCACGCCGAGCGGCGTGCGCACCGCCAGCGCCACGCAATCAATCGTGCTGTGCGTCACGTGCAGATACTCGACCTCAAACGGACCGATGGCGCTTTTCTGTCCAGCCTTAACCTCGATCAGTTTCGCTTTGTCGAGCAGCCCCGCCTCTTCGAGTTTTTTTCGCACGATGGCGAGAGTGAATTCCGTGCCGTAGATCGGCACGTTCAGCTCCGGCAGAATATAGGGGATCGCTCCGATATGGTCTTCATGTCCGTGCGTCAGCACGATGGCGCGCACCATGCGCTTGTTCTGCTTCAGATAGGTAATGTCCGGGATTACGATGTCTACGCCGAGTAGTTCCTGCTCGGGGAACATCAATCCGGCGTCGATCACGATAATATCGTCGCCGGTGCGCAGCGCGAGCATGTTCATCCCGAACTCGCCCAGCCCGCCCAGCGGAATTGCCCACAACGATGGTTTGCTCAAGGTTCTCTTTCGACTTTCTCGCCTGCGTACTTTTGAAGGCTGGTTTGGAAAGAAGGTTGGTTCAACGCCATCGCTTCCACGCCAACAACTTTTCGCGCCTCGCGGTCCAATCCTATCACACCTAATCGTTGTCGGACGGCGCGTCCACGCGCCAGAGGCCAACCACCGGCGCATTTCCAACTTTAATATTTGCGACGGGTGATGTGCCACAACGGAACTTTGGAAAGGAGAAGCCGCCGACGAAGGAACTGCTCACCAGCTTGCGAATTCCACGTTATTCCGCGCGTCCGCCTGCAAACAATCTCGCGAATGCCACCAGCACGACCGCTCCCACCGTCGCGGCAGCCAGGCTGCCCCAAAATCCAAATGTAGTAATTCCCAGGCGTTCGAAAATCCATCCGCCCACCACCGCGCCCACTAGCCCCAGAATAATATCCACGATGCAGCCAAAACCCCGGCCGCGCGAAATCGTTCCCGCAATCCAGCCCGCCAGCAGTCCGATGATGATCCAGGCGAAGAGCCCATTATCCGTAAATCGCACCAGCACGCCGCGGTCATGCTGCAACGCCGCCATTCCCAACGTGATTGCCGTGGCACCCATCGCGCTTGCCCTCATCCGCGTCGCCCCATCTCCTGAGTCTCAGATCCTATAATTGTCCCATCGCTTTGCGATTCGCCGCTTACGTCTGACAAAAAACATATCCCAGCGATTTATAGATGAGCTTGGCCGCCAAAAAGCTCGATGCGTGATCGCCCGGCTGCGGCAGCAGCTCGACCACGTCCATCGCCACGACCTTCTTGTGATCGGCCACCGCGCGCACCAGCGATGTCACCTGGTGCCAGTCCAGCCCACCGGGCTCGGGTGTTCCCGTCGCCGGCACCAGCGACGGATCGAAACCATCGAGATCGATGGTCACGTACACGTGCGGCGAGAGATCGGCGAGCACCTTGGCAATCCACGTTTTCAGCGGCGCCCGCACGATATCTTTCGCCCAATAAATTTTTGTCCGCAATTTCGGCGCGGCTTGCACTTCTTCGATCGAAATCGAGCGGATTCCCACCTGCACCGCGGGGCAAACCTCCACCACGCGCCGCATTGCGCACGCATGGCTGGAGGGATTGCCGTGATACTCATCGCGCAGGTCGGCATGAGCGTCAATCTGCAGCACGCTCAGGTCCGGAAATTTCTTGGCCGTCGCGGAGACCAGCGGAGGCGTCAGCGAATGCTCGCCGCCCAGCGCCACGGGAAACTTTCCATCCTCGAGCAAGCCGAGCTGCGCGGTGAAAATTTCGGTGATCACTTCGTCCAGCGTGCCGTCTTCGGTATCGATCGCCGGCATGGTGGCGATCCCGATTTCCTTGTACGGTTCGGTTTCCAGCTCTTCGTCATACAGCTCAACGTAACGGCTCGCTTGAATAATCGCCGCGGGGCCTTTTCCCGTGCCGCGCTCGTAGGACGTGGTGCGTTCGAGCGGTATCGGAAAAATCACCGCGCGGGCCGTCTGATACGCGGCGTCTTCTTCGTTCAGGCCGAGAAAATTCTCGGGAGGTATCGGTGTGTATCGTGTCATCGTCAAGGGTCAGGCGCTCCGCCGCCAGGCTTCCATTCGAAATGCGAAAGAACGTTCACACGCCAGAATTGTCTACCGTCCGCACCCTCGTTTGTACTATCAATGTTGCGTACATTTTTCGTTTTATTTCTTTTCGTGTCGTCTGTGGAACCATACATTACCTGCGAGGAAGCTGAATGGCAAAGAAAAAGGGAGTTACCGGGCGCATCTTGCACGATCCCGTCGAGGATCGTCTCGTCCCCATCTACCCGCTCGATCTTTCCCGCATCCACTCGATCGATGATCTGGTCCGCGCCATGGGTCAGACAGCCTACACCGCTCGCCAAATCGGCGATGCCGCCGACGTGCTGGAAGCGATGGCTCGCGACAAAGACTGCTTCGTGGTTATGACGCTCTCCGGCGCGCTCACCGTGGGCAAGATGGGCCTGGTTTTCTGCGATCTCGTCGAATCCGGCATCGTCAAAGCGATCGTTTCCACGGGCGCGCTGATGGCGCATGGCTTGGTGGAGGCCACCGGCCGCTCCCATTTTCGCTACGACGCCAAGATGAACGACAACGAATTGTTTCTCGCCGGGTATAACCGCGTTTACGATTCGCTCGAACCGGAGGTCAATCTCGATGCTGTCGAGGCGGTGGTGGACCACGTGCTGGAAAAATGGGATCCCGCCGACGTCGTTTGCAGCTACAAATTAAATCAACGTATCGGCGAATATCTGGTCCGGCATTCTCCTGGCCGGGGCATTCTAAAATCCTGCATCCAGCACAACGTTCCCGTCTTCGTTCCGGCCTTTACCGATTCCGAGCTCGGCATTGACCTCGCTCTTCATCAACGCCAGCGAAAGAAAGAAGGTCGTCCGCCGCTGCGCTTCGATCCCTATCTCGATTTCGAGCATTACGCTTCGACCATGCTGGCCACCGATCGCATGGGCATCTTCACCATCGGCGGCGGCGTGCCGCGCAACTGGGCGCAACAGTTCGGAGTCTACGCCGAGCTTCTCGCGCGGCGCGGCTATGAAAAACTGCCCCTCAAGCGTTACAACTATGGCGTTCGCGTGTGCCCCGAGCCGGTGAACTGGGGCGGCCTCTCCGGCAGCACGTATACGGAAGCGGTTTCGTGGGGCAAATTCGTTCCGATTGAGGAAGGGGGCCGCTTCGCCGAGGTTCTGGACGATGCCACCGTCGCGCTTCCGCTCATGGTCGGCGCCGTTCTCGAACGTATCGGCTATCTCAAGAGCCCGTCCGGAACTGAGAGATCCGCTGCTTTCCGCGAGCCGCAAAATGCGGCCCCGCCGGCAAAAAAATCGCGCCAACGCTGAAGATTATTTCGAGGGACGGGATTCCAGGCAGGGAAGAGCACATTCGAAAAAACAGCGGCGGCGAAAGCCGCATGCGGCGCAGGGTCGCTAGTCGTCTTCGCCCAGTAAAATCGCCGCGGCCAGCACGGTGGTCCACAACCCGCGCTTATCGCCCACGGCCGTCTGCGTGATGTTCATGGTGCGCACGATCTTGTTCGAGATGCGATAAACCTCTTTCTTCTCGTCCCACGACAAATCCGGATCGAACTCCACGTTGAGCGTGGTCGCCAGCATTTCCGCGGCCAGCTCTTCGGTGTACTCGCCGCATATTTCTTCGCTCTCGCCGAAAGAATGATGCTCGGACAAATATCCGAACATGCTCTTGTCGCCGGGCAGCGCCAGGCCCACGCCCGCCGCGATCAGGCGGTGCGGCTCGCGCGTCTGATTTTCACTGATTACCGTGAATGCCACTTGACCGGGCTTGAGATGCTTCAGTCCTTCGCTTCGGGAGATCAGTTTGCAGTGAGGAGGAAAAATCGAGGAGACGCGGACGATATTGCAGGCCGCAATGCCGGCGTTCCGCAGTGCGAGTTCGAAACTCGAAAGGCGCTCTCGGTGCTTTCCGACTCCCTTGGTGAGAAAAATTTTCTTCGCGACGAACGCCATAGGCCGTGCCGGGTCACCGTGCCTTCGTTTTTTT